>DPMO01000165.1 GCA_003541445.1 Clostridiales bacterium
GCCCGTAGGCCACGTTGTCGAAGATGGAGAACGGGAAAGGGTTCGGCCTTTGGAAGACCATCCCGACCCGCCGGCGGACCTCCACGGGGTCCACCCCCGGGGCGTAGATGTCCTTCCCGTCGAGGAAGACACGCCCCTTGGTTCTCGCGCCGGGGATGACCTCGTTCATGCGGTTCAAGGCGCGCAGGAAGGTCGACTTGCCGCATCCCGAAGGGCCGATGAGGGCCGTGATACGGTTCCTTTCGAACGAGATGGTCACGTCCTTGATGGCCGGCATCGACCCGTACCAGACGCTCAGGGCCTCGGTCCTTATCTTTGTCTCGGCGGCTCCTTCCGGCGCCGGGGCCCGACGGGGTGTGCGCCCGGGTTCAGGCCTCGGCCGGACGACAACCTTCGGTCGGGCCGGGCGCGGGGCCTGGCGCGGCCCGGCGGGCGTGATTCCCAGGGAGGCCGCCTCTGATGAAGGGTCCCGGCTCAAACTCCCCCTCCTCCCAGCTTGGCCCTCATCCTCGACCGGAGGACGATGGCCACAAGGTTCGACACCAGGACCAGCGTGACGAGGACGAGCGCGGTCCCCAGCCTCAGCTTCGGGTCGGCCTGGGCGACCTCGGTCGAGAGCACGTAAAGGTGGTACGGCAGGGCCATGACCGGGTCGAACGGGGACTGCGGGAGCCGCGGGAGGAAGAACGCCGCGGCCGTGAACATGATCGGCGCCGTTTCCCCCGCCGCCCTCGAGACGGCCAGGATGATCCCTGTCAGGATGCCCGGCATCGCCCCGGGGACGACCACGTGCCTGACCGTGTGCCACTTCGTCGCCCCCAGGGCGAGGCTGGCGTGGCGGTGGCCCTGGGGCACGTTCCGGGCCGCCTCCTCCGTGGCCGCGATGACCACCGGCAGGACCATGAGCCCCAGGGTGAGACTCCCGGCCATCACGCTGACGCCCATCTTGAGGAAGAACACGAACAGACTCAGGCCGAACAGGCCGTAGACGACAGACGGCACCCCCGCCAGGTTCACCACCGCCAGGCGGACCAGGCGGGTGAACAGCGTCGGGCGCGCGTACTCGGAAAGATAGAGCCCGCCGGCCACACCCAGGGGCACCGCCACCAGGGACGAGCCGAGCACCAGGAGCAACGTCCCGGCGATGGCCGGGAAGATCCCTCCCGACCTCATCATGTCTTTCGGCCCCTGGGTCAAGAACTCCCAGCTGATGGCCGGCAGACCGCCGACCACCAGGTACCCGACGATCCCGACCAAGGGCACAAGGAGCAGCAGGGCCAGGAGCCACAGCACCCCGAAGGCGACCTTCTCGTGCTGCCGCTTCGCCGCCATCTGTCGCCGGATGGCCGCGGGCAGGAACGGGCCGGGCCTGAGATGAGCCCCGGTCACATTTCTCCTCGTCCCGGCGCTGAGCACCTACCTCGCCTCCTTCCGGAGGAGGAAGTCGGCCACCATGTTGACGGCGAAGGTTATCATGAAAAGCGTCGCCCCGACCGAGAACAGCGCATGGTAGTGGGGAGTCCCCCAGGGCGTCTCGGCCATCTCGGCGGCCACGGTGGCCGTCATCGTCCGGACCGAGTCGAAGATGTCGAAGGTTATCTGCGCCGCGTTGCCGGTGACCATCAGCACGGCCATGGTCTCCCCGATGACCCGCCCGAGGCCGAGCATGACCGCGGCCGTGACTCCGGACCTTGCCGCCGGGAGCGTCACGTGGACCATCGTCTCCCACCGGCTGGCACCCATCGCCAGGGAAGCGGCGCGGTAGGATTCGGGCACGGCCCGGAGGGCGTCCTCGCTCAAGGTGACGATGGTCGGCAGGGCCATCACCGCCAGGAGGATGGAGCCGTTGAGGGCCGACAGGCCCGAGCCGAGGCCGAAGACGTCACGCAAGAGGGGCGAGACGACGGTGAGGCCGATGAAACCGTAGACGACCGAAGGTATCGCCGCGAGGAGCTCCAGGCACGGCTTGAGGAACTCCCTCACCCTGGCCGGAGCGACCTCGGAGACGAAAAGCGCCACGGCCACCCCGAAAGGCACGGCGATGACGGCCGCTCCCACCGTGACCAGCAGGCTCCCGGTCAGAAGAGGGACGAGCCCGAACCGCTGCTCGACCGATGTCGGCCGCCACTCGAGCCCGGTGAAGAACTCCGCGGCCGGGTAGTGACGGAACAGAGGCAGGGCCTCCCGCAGGAGAAAGAAGAAGACCAGGCCGAGGACCACGAGGGAAACGGAGGCCAAGGACCCCAGGACGAACTCGGCCCTGCGGCTCTCCCGCCTCACGCCCCTTCTGCGCGGACCCCTGGCCGGTGACATCACCTTCTAGCGGCCTCCCGCCGGAGGGACGAAGCCTATCTCCTCGGTGATGGCCCTGCCCGTCTCCGAGGTGCAGAACTCGATGAAGGCCTTGGCCAGAGGGCCGGGTTCACCGGCCGAGTAGATGTAAAGGTTCCTGGCCAGCGGGTAGGCGCCGCTCGTCACGTTCTCCACGGTGGCCTCGACCGGCTCGGAGGCCTCATCCGCGGCCACCTTGAGGGCGACGACCGCGTCCGTGACGTAGCCCATGCCCACGTAGCCGATTCCGGCGCGGTCCTGCGCCACAGCCTCGATGATGGCGTAGGTCGACGGAAGAAGCCTGGCCGAAGCCGCGTAGTCCTTGTTCCCCATGACGCGCTCCCTCACGAAGGCGTAGGTCCCGGAACTGGTCTCACGGCTGTAGATGGTTATGGCCAGGTCGGGCCCGCCGACATCCGCCCAGTTGGTCACCTGCCCCGTGAGGATGTCGGCCAACTGGGACATGGTCAGCTCACGGACGGGGTTGGAGGGATGCACGATCATGGTGACCGCGTCAACGGCCACGACGTACTCCACCGGAGGCCTGCCCCTGTCGATGAGGGCCTGGCGCTCGAAATCGTTCACCTCGCGCGACGCGGTGGCCAGGTCGACCGAGCCCTCTATGAGCCCCGCGAACCCGGTGGACGAACCGCCTCCCGAGACCGACACCTGCACGCCGGGGTTGGCCTCCATGAAGGCTTCGGCCCAGGCCGCCGAGAGGTTCACCAGGGTGTCCGAGCCCCGGACCACCAAAGTCCCGCCGGGCCCCTCGCCGTCGGCCGCCGTCCCGGGCCCGCACCCCGGTAGCGCTCCGCCGACCAGGAGCACGGCCAGGGCCAGGCCGAGGGTCGTCCTTCCCGTGTGCGCTCCTCTTCCTATGACCCCTCTCCCCCTCTCCCTCCGGAGGTGCTCTCCTCCCCGGAGGTGGTGCCGGCACGCGCCGGCACCCCCTTCATCCTGTCTCTCGGGACCACACGGTAGCGGACAGGCCTTAAGGACGGGTTGTCCTTTCATGAAGACTTCGTTAAGGTCGGAGGGCACCGGGACGGGAAGCGCCCTCGGCGGTCTCAGTCTAGCGGCAGCCTCATCCAGAAGCAGCATCCGGTGCCAGGTCCGCCCGAGCGGACCCCGACGGTGCCGCCGTGAGCCTGGACGACATGTTTGACGATGGCGAGTCCCAGGCCGGTGCCCCCGGCCTCGCGAGAGCGGTCTGCGTCGGCCCGGTAGAACCGTTCGAAGACCCACGGGACGGCCTCAGGTCCGAGCCCGGGTCCCGTATCGGTCACCGAGATCTCCGCCCAAGGCCGCCCTCCCGGGTCCTTCCCTACGGCGGGCGGTCCGGCGAGGTCCACCGTGACCCTCCCTCCCGACGGAGTGAACTTCACCGCGTTGTCGAGAAGGTTGCCCAAGGCGCGCTCGAGGTAGTGCTCGTCACCGCTCACCGTGAGCTCGACCTCCGGAAGGTGGATCACGAGAGTGACGCCCTTTTGCTCCATGGCCGGACGGAACCTCTCGGCGACACGCGAGACGAGGGAGTTGAGTCCGACAGGGGCCCGCTCGAGACGCGCCTCGCAGGACTCGAGCTTGGCGAGCTCGAGCAGGTCCTTCACCAGCCGCTCGAGCCGGTCCGACTCGCGGGCGATATGGGCCAGGAAGCGGGCGGCCGTCTCGGGTTCGTCCATCGCTCCGGCCGCCAGGGTCTCTGACAGGGCCTTTATGGACGCCACGGGGGTCTTGAGCTCGTGGGAGACATTGGCCACCAGCTCACGCCTGACCCTCGCGTCCCGGCGGGTCGGGCCGAGGTCCTCGAAGACCAGGACGGCCCCTAGAAGTCTCTCCGAGGCGTCCCTGAGGGGGGAGATGCTGATGTGCACGGCGGAGTCCGGCCCGCGCCCGGTCTCGACCTCGAGCCTCGAGCTCTCTCCGCGCTCGAGAGCCGCCCCGAGGGCCTGGGTGAGGGGATAGCTTCTGAAAAGGGTGGAGTAATGGCGGTCCCGCACGTCCTCCAGTCTGAAGCCCAGGATGCGCTCTGCGGCCGGGTTGGCCCCGGTGATGGTGTAGTCCCGGCTCACCTCGAGCACCCCGGACGGTAGCCCCGTGACGAGCGTCTCCAGGTGCCTTCTGGCCGTGTCGACCTCGGCCATGCGGGCCTGCAGGGCCGAGGCGAGATGATTGAGGCTCGCGCCGAGCTCGGCCGCTTCCCGGGGCCCGTCGACAGGTGCCCGCACCTGAAGGTTCCCCCTCGCCATCTCCCTGGCGACCTCGCTCATCTCCCGCAGCGGGCCCGTGATTCGCCCCGCCGACCGCAGGGCGAGGACCACGGCCAGAAGACACACGGTCAGGAAGGGGACAAGGGTGATGGACCGGAAGCGGGCGAGGGCGGTGGAAACGAAGGCCATGTCGAGCGACAGCCTCGTCACGAGACCGTCCCCGGTCATCACCGCGACATAGAGCATCTCCGAACCCAGGGTCGCACTCCGTCTGATGCTGACGCCTGTCCGGCCCCGGAGGGCCGTCCTCACCTCGGGGCGGTCGGCGTGGTTCTCCATGGAGGAAGGGTCGGCCTCCGAGTCGGCCAGGACCCGACCGTCACGGGCGATGAGGGTCACCCGCGCTCCGGTGAGACGCGAGACCTCACGGGCGAGAGCGGCCAGGGTCTCGGGGCTCTGTCCGCTGTTCACACCGCTCCCCGCGACCCGGGCCGTGCGGGCCAAGTCGTCCACGAGGAAGTCGACGAAGACGTCCTTCTCCCCGTAGTAGAGGAAAAGGCCCACAAGGACGCCGGCCAGCACGATGAGGCCGACGTAGGAAGCGGCCAGGCGGGTCCCGTAGCCACTCAGGAACCGGGCGCCCCCCTCCGACCCGGAGCCGGTCCGAGCCGCAGTCGTGCTCGTCATCCTCAGCCCTCCTCAGCGGGGAGGGGCCGCAGCTTGTAGCCGTAGCCGCGCACGGTCAGGATGAGCCGAGGCTCGGAGGGGGCGTCCTCGAGCTTCTCCCGGAGGTGGCGGATGTGCACGTCGACGGTCCTCTCGTCCCCGAAAGCGTCCTCACCCCACGCCAGCCGGATCAGCTGTCCGCGGCTGAGGGCCTGACCGGGATGGGACGCCAGGGCCTCCAGGAGCCTGAACTCCGTCGGCGTGAGACCGACCGGCTCGCCTTTCTTTCGCACCTCTCTCCCCGCAAGGTCCAGGACCAGGTCGGGAGTGAGGGTCACCCGTCGGCCGTCCCGTCCTGACGCGGACTCCCCCCGCTCCACGCCGGCGCCCGGGCGACCGGCCCTCCTCAGCACGGCGCGGACCCGGGCGACGAGCTCTCTGGGGCTGAAGGGTTTGGTGACGTAGTCGTCCGCTCCGGTCTCCAGGCCCAGGACCCGGTCGAGCTCGCTGTCGCGGGCCGTGAGCATGACCACCGGAAGGGAGGGGTGCCGCTCCCGCAGGGTGCGACAGACGGTCAGCCCGTCGAGCTCCGGCAGCATCAGGTCGAGGATGACCAGGTCCGGCGGGGCGTCTTCGACCAGCCTCAGGGCCTCACGCCCGCTCAGGGCGACCACCGTCTCGAACCCCGCCTGGCGCAGATTGTAGGTGACGACATCGGTCAGGGCCGGCTCGTCGTCCACCACCAGGATGGTCTGGGGTCTGTCCACTCTCCCTCCACCCCTTCCCTCCGCCCCCTGTAAGCACCAGGAGGCCCTCCGCCGGAGGGCCGTCCCGCCTGCAAGAGAGCTGCCGCCGTCAGGCGGTGCGGTCCTGGAGCCTCTTCCTCGCCTCCAGGGCCCCGGCCTCGAGGGCCTTCTCGTTCAGGGGCAGAAGATGCCGGCGGTGTTCCGGCAGGGTCTTCTTGAGGGCCTCGAGCACGGAGGAGGGCTTCACCACCGGACTGACCTCCAGGAAGGCCCCCAGGGCGACCATGTTCGCCACCCTGAAGTCCCCGAGGTCGCTGGCGATGTCGGTCACCGGCAGGGCGACCAACGTCAGGTCCTCGCGCCCGGGAAGGCGGTCGCAAAGAGAGGTGTTGAGGACGAGGATGCCGCCGGGCTTGACGGCCTTCTCGAACTTGTCGAGGGAGGGCCTGTTCATGATGATGCAGGCGTCGGGCCTCGTGGTGAGCGGGGACCCCACCGGCTTGTCCGAGACGACGACCGTGCAGTAGGCCGCGCCGCCGCGCATCTCAGGCCCGTAGGAGGGCAACCAGGTCACCTCCCGGCCCTCGTCCATCGCGGCGTAGGCCAGGAGCTGACCCATGGACATGACTCCCTGTCCCCCGAAACCGGACATGATTATCGCCAGCTTCATCCGGCCGCCTCCCCCCGCCTCTCAGCCCCGTCGGAGCCGCCCGCGGCCGGCCGGACCGGCGAGCTGGCCGCCTCCGCCCCGGCCTCGGTCCAGTCCTTGAAGACGCCGAGCGGGTAGACGGGGACCATGTGCGTCTCGATCCATCTCAGGGCGTCACCCGGGCTCATCTTCCAGTTGACGCTGCAGCTCGACAGGAGCTCCACCAATCCGAGCCCCCGCTCTTCGAGCTGGGCCTCGAAGGCCTTGCGGATGGCCTTCTTGGCCCTGGCGATGCTCTGCGGGCTCGACAGGGCCTGCCGGGCGACGTAGGCCGCGCCGTCCAGGACGGAGATCATCTCGCAGACGCGGATGGGATAGCCGGCCCTCTGCGGACGCCGCCCCCCGGGAGACGTCGTCGTCTCCTGGCCCACGAGCGTCGTGGGGGCCATCTGTCCCCCGGTCATCCCGAAGATGGCGTTGTTGATGAAAATCACCGTGAGGTTCTCACCACGCATGGCCGCGTGCACAATCTCCGCCGTGCCGATGGCGGCAAGGTCCCCGTCGCCCTGGTAGGTGAAGACGACGGTCTCAGGGCGGACCCTTTTCACCCCGGTCGCCACGGCGGGAGCCCGCCCGTGGGCGGCTTGCAGCATGTCCACGTCGAAGTACTTGTAGGCCAGGACCGAGCAGCCCACCGAAGCGATACCCACCGCACGCTCCCTGATGTCGAGCTCGTCGATCACCTCGGCCACCAGGCGGTGGGCGATACCGTGGGTGCAGCCGGGGCAGTAGTGGGTCACGACATCGGTCAGGCTCCGCGGCCTCTCGTAGACGATCTCCGTTCCGCTGGGGCGCTCCCAGGTCCGGGAGGTCATCGGCCTTCATCCCCCTCCTCCACCATCCTGCGGATCTCACCCAGGACCTCCTCGGCCGAGGGCACGACCCCGCCGGTCCGCCCGTAGAACCGCACCGGGGCCCGGCCTCCGACCGACAGGCGGACGTCATCCACCATCTGGCCGAGGCTCATCTCGACGGTGAGAAAGCCCTTGGCCGTCTCCAGGACCTCCTCGAAAGCCTTGGTCGGGAAGGGCCACAGGGTGATGGGCCTGAGGAGGCCGATCGAGAGTCCCTCCTCCCGTGCCTGGCCGACGGCCTCCCGGCAGATGCGCGCGGTCGTGCCGTAGGCCACCACGAAGTAGTCGGCCCCGGGGTGGACTATCTCGGCCATCTGCTCCTTGGCCTGAATCTCGGAGTACTTGGCCTGGAGCCTGCGGTTGAGCTCCTCGCACTCGGCGGCGGCCAGATGAAGGGAGTTGATGAGGTTCGGCCTGCGCCCCCGGGCTCCGGTCGTCGCCCACGGCTTGGGGGGGAGCCTGTCAGGGTCCACCGGGTCGGGAAGGACCACCGGCTCCATCATCTGCCCGAGCATCCCGTCCCCGACGATCACGACCGGTGTGCGGTACCGGTCGGCGAGGTCGAAGGCCTTGCCCACAAGGTCCACCATCTCCTGGACCGTCGCCGGACCGAAGACTATCGTCCGGTAGTCGCCGTGCCCGCCCCCGCGGGTAGCCTGGTGGTAGTCTGACTGGGCCGGCTGGATGCCGCCCAGCCCGGGACCGCCCCGGGTCATGTTGACGATGAGGCCGGGGACTTCCGCGGCCGCCATGTAGGAGATGCCCTCCTGCTTCAGGCTTATCCCCGGACTGGAGCTCGACGTCATGGCTCGTGCCCCCGCTCCCCCGGCGCCGTAGAGCATGTTGATTGCCGCGACCTCGGATTCGGCCTGGATGAACTGGCCCCCGACCTCGGGCAGGCGGTGCGACATGTACTCCGGTATCTCGTTCTGGGGGGTTATGGGGTAGCCGAAGAAGTAGCGGCACCCGGCGCGGACAGCCGCCTCGGCCAGGGCTTCGTTCCCCTTCATCAGGACTCGCTCACTCTTCACGGTTCTCCCCCCTCACCCCGCCTCGGCCCTTCGACGGGCCTCGCGGTAGACCCTGATGGCCGTGTCCGGGCAGATTCGCGCACAGAGCCCGCAGCCGGTGCAGTCCTCCGGAGACGCGGCCTCGGCCGGGTGGTAGCCCAGCGCGTTGATCCTGTCCGACATCGAGATGACGTCCTTAGGGCAGACCGGCACACACAACTGGCAGCCTTTGCAGCGGTCCTCGTCGAAGAATACGTACCCCCTCAAATCCGTCCCCCTTCCGAACCGGAGGCACCGCCCTGGAGAAGGACGGTCCTCCCATGACGCGGGCGGAGCCACGGGCCGGAGAACATCCCCCGGTCCCGGAGGTCCGGAGCGTTAGACGTCCCGCCTCGAGGGCAGATGGAACCTCCTCTGGTCCCCGATGAGGGCTATCCGCTCCTCGGCCAACCGGTCCGCGGCGCGGTAGGTCGGCACCCCGTCCCGCTCGGCGATGCCGATGACCTTCAGGATGGTGTCATGGATCTGCGAGATCTTCTTGAAGGCCCGGTCCCGGTTGTAGCCCTGGAGCTCGTCGGCGACATTGATCAGCCCGCCGGCGTTTATGACGTAGTCCGGCGCGTAGAGGATGCCCCGCTCATGCAGGGCGTCTCCGTCCGAGTCGCTGAGGAGCTGGTTGTTGGCCGCCCCGGCCACCACACGGCACTTGAGCCGCGGCACGGTCTCCGGGTTGAGAACGGCCCCCAGCGCGTTCGGAGAGAAGATGTCGCACTCCACGTCATAGATGTCGTCGGGCTCCACGGCCTCGGCCCCGAACTCCGCCTTGGCCCGCTCGACGGCCTCCTTGTTTATGTCCGTGACGATGAGCCTGGCTCCGTCGTCATAGAGGTGGCGGGCGAGGTTGAAGCCGACGTGCCCGAGTCCTTGGAGGGCTATGGTCAGGCCCGAGAGGCTCTCGGTGCCCAGGGCGACCTTGGCGCAGGCCTTCATCCCCTGCCACACGCCGAAGGCGGTGGCCGGCGAGGGGTCGCCGCTGGACCCGTAGGCCGTGGAGACACCGGTGACATAGTCGGTCTCCATGTGGATGTAGTCCATGTCCTCGACGCTCGTCCCGACGTCCTCGGCGGTGATGTACCTTCCTCCCAAGGACTGGACGAACCGCCCGAAGGCCCGGAAGAGGGCCTCCGACTTATCACGCCGCGGGTCGCCGATGATGACGGCCTTGCCGCCGCCAAGGTTCAGGCCTGCCGCGGCGGCCTTGTAGGTCATCCCGCGGGCAAGGCGCAGGACGTCGAAGATGGCCTCGTCCTCACTGCTGTAGGGCCACATCCGGAGCCCGCCGAGGGCCGGCCCCAGCGTGGTGTCGTGGATGGCGATGATGGCCTTGAGGCCTGCCGCCTCGTTGTGGCAGAACACCACCTGCTCGTAGCCGTAGTTCTCCATCTCCTTGAAGACTTCCATCGTGGAGTCCTCCCCTGCCGGTTCTGGTGCCGAGCTTCTCTCCGGCGTCGCCCTCAGGACCTCTGGAGACCGGCGGCCGTGCCGCCCCGCCGCCGGAGGTACAGGCGCCAACCGGAGGCCGCCTTGAGCCTCTCCTCCACCAGTACGTCGGCAGCCCGGTAGGTGGGAATGCCGTCTCGCCTCGCTATGGCGAAAATGCGCTTGAGGCTGTCGTAGATGGCCATGGCCCGCCTCATGGCCCTGTCCCGGCTGAAGGTCGGGAACTCCTCCGTGACCTGGATGAGTCCCCCGGCGTTTATGACGTAGTCCGGCGCGTAGAGGATGCCCCTCCGATGCAGTTCGTCGCCGTGCCGCTCCTCGGCGAGCTGGTTGTTCGCCGCCCCGGCGACGACCTTGGTCCTGAGCCTCGGCAGGGTCTCGTCGTTGATGACGCCCCCGAGGGCGTTCGGCGAGAAGATGTCGCACTCGACCCCCACTATCTCTTCAGGAGAGACGACCTCCAGGCGGTACTCGCGTCTGGCGCGGTCCAGGTTCTCGCGTGACACGTCGGCCGCGATGATCTCTGCGCCTTCCTCCTGCAGGTAGCCGCAGAGGCGGTAGCCCACCTTGCCGACCCCCTGCACGGCCACTCGGAGCCCCTTGAGAGAGACCGAACCGAAAACCTCCTCCGCGCAGGCCCGCAGGCCGTGCCAAACGCCGAAGGCGGTGGTGATGGAGGAATCGCCGCTGCCGCCGTGCTCTTCCGGCAGGGCGACCAGGTGAGGGGTGCAGGCCCTGGCCCAGACGAAATCATCGGCCACGGTGCCTACGTCGGTGCCGGTTATGAACCGCCCGTCCAGGGACTCCACGAAGAGACCCAAGGCCCTGAACAGGAGTTCGCTCTTGTCCTTGCCGGGATCCCCCCATATGACACACTTACCGCCGCCGAAGTTGCATCCGGCGGCGCCTGCCTTGTAGGTCATACCCCGAGAAAGCCGGAGGACGTCGTCCAACGCTTCCTCTTCGTTCTTGTAGGGCCACATCCTCGTCCCGCCGAGGGCCGGGCCCAGGCTGGTGTCATGGATGGCGATGATGCTCCTCAACCTCGAGACCCGGTCGTAGCAGAAAAGCACCTGCTCGTGCCCTTGCTCGGCCATCTTGTCGAAGATACCCATGTGCGATAAGAGCCGCGCCACCTCCTGAGGTTTGTGTGACAGCAAGTCATGTCTGCCCCGACTTGGGCCAACTGTGTATATTCGCGGCCCGACGAGATGATTCCTCCGGGAGCCGTACAAGGCCGCGGGCCGACCCGCCGCGGTCGACCGCGGTCAGGTCGGCCCTTCGCGTGTTCGCGCGCCTGGCGCGTCGGGTGCGTCAGGTGCCCGCCATCCTCATCTCGAGCCGCAGTTTGTCGGCGATCATCGCGATGAACTCAGAATTCGTCGGTTTGCCACGGTCATGACTGACCGTATATCCGAAGAGCCTCGTGATGGCGTCAAGGTTCCCTCTGTTCCAGGCCACCTCGATGGCGTGTCTGATGGCCCGTTCCACCCTGCTCGGAGTTGTGTCGTACCTGGCGGCCACGGCCGGGTAGAGCTCCTTGGTGATGGCACCCAGGTAGTCGACGTTGTTCACGACCATCATTATGGCGTCTCGCAGATAGAAGTACCCCTTGATATGGGCCGGGATGCCGACCTCATGGATGAGGTTGGTGACCTCGACCTCCAGGTTGCGCGCCCTGCTGGGGGAGTGGGTGAGGGGTTCGGTGGAATGCGATAGCTGGCGGATACGGTCGGCCAGGACATCGAGGCTGAAAGGCTTCAACACATAGTAGTCCGCTCCGAGACTGACGACCCGCTGGGTGACGGACTCGTGGCCGAAGGCGGTGAGCATGATCACCCGTGGGCGACCCGCCTCATCCCTGACGAGTCTCTCGAGAACCCCGATGCCGTCGAGATGGGGCATGATGATGTCCAGCACAAGGACGTCAGGCTTGACCTCCGCGACCATGTCCAGAACCTCGTTGCCGTCATGGGCCACCCCGACGAGGTCGATGTCGTCGTACCCGGCCAGGAAATCTCGGAACAGTGCGCAAAACTCCTTGTTGTCATCCGCCAGGACCACCTTTATGGCACTCGACACGGTTCACATCCCTCCTCTCTGTTCGCCCTTCTGTCCGTCCCTCCCCCACACCTCGCTTGTTCTCTCCCTGCAAGACGGTTCCTTCTATAATTGGCAAGAATATCCGCCCTCATGTCTTCAACCGGTTTGTGGAACCTGTCCACGAAAATCGTTGACTGTCCGACGTCCTTCATGACACCGGTCATGCCGGCCGAGGAAGGGAGGGCCGGTCGGCTCCCGTCCCGCCCTCCGGAAGAGGCCGGCAGGAGTCCGGCCTCCCTCACCATCCACTCCGCGAAGACACCGTAGCCGCGGGTGGGGTCGTTGATGAAGACGTGCGTCACCGCCCCGACGAGCCGCCCGTCCTGAAGGATGGGACTGCCGCTCATGCCCTGCACGATGCCTCCCGTCTCCCGGATGAGCCGCGGGTCGGTGATGCGCACGGTGATGCCCTTGGGACCTGGCCGTGTCTGCAGGGCCTGCACATCGGTTATCTCCACCTCGAACCTTTCGACGGTGTGGTCGTCAACGACGGTCAGGATCTCCGCCGGTCCGGTCCGGACTTCGCGGGCAAGGGCCACCGGCACCGCTGGCTCCCCGCCGGGCAACGGTCCCGCGGTCAACCGGCCGACGATGCCGTACTCGGTGTTGCCCGTGATGACGCCGATGACGTCCTCGCCGTCGACGAAGGTCCCCTCCTTCTCGCCCGGCTCCCCCCGCCGTCCCGGCCTCACCCTCACCACCGACGCCTTCACGATCCTCCCGTCACCGAGCTCCAGGGGACGGTTCGTCGCCGTGTCGGCGATGACGTGGCCGAGGGCCATGAAGATGCCTGTCTCAGGGTCATAGAAGGTGAGGGTCCCGACGCCGGCCGCCCCGTCCCGGACGTAAAGGCCGATCTGGTAGAGGCCGTCCTCGGCACTGTAGCGGGGCGTCACCTCCAGGCGGACGGTCCGTCCGTCCCGGCTGAGCTCGAGGGGGACCGGGCGGCGCTCCCGGGCGCACCTGTTGACGAGGAAGACGATGTGCTCGTTGCTCTTGACCTCCTGTCCGTCAACACGGAGGATGATGTCCCCCACTTCGACCCCCGCCTCGCGGGCCGGATACACAGGGCCCTCGTCGGGGGTCTCGACCGGAGCGTGGCCCACGACGGCGACCCCCTTCGTCCTCAGCACGATGCCGATGGACTGCCCGCCGGGAACGACCTTGACCCTGGGGACGACCTGGACGGTTATCCTCTTGACGGGCAGGATCCCGAAGAGGCTGAGGTCGAGGCGGCACCGTCCCTCGGCCAGCGGACTCAACTCCAGCGGGCGACCGAGGTCCACCAGCCACCGCCCGGCCGAAGGGGCCTCGCCGTTGATGCGAAGCACCCCGTCCGTGTCGCCCGTTATGACCGCGGACAGCGGGAGTCCCAGGAGGTACACCCGCTCTTCCTCGCCGACGACGAGCCGCAGTTCACTGGGGCAGTCCACCAGGCTGCGGAAGGGGGGACTCCACGCGGCCAGGACGACGAGAGCGGCCAGGACGATCCCTGCAGCCCGGCGGAGGCTGTCGTGCCTCATCCTCATGGGGGAGGGACCACTCCAAGGGTGATGCTGCCCTGCTAACTTGTCCGACCCCGCAGCCTTCTATCCCCTGGCGCGGGGGCTATTCCCTGTGTCCGGGCTCCGCTAGCAGCTTGTGTGAGAAACGTACAGGACTCGTGTGGCCAGTCGTGAATCTGA
>DPMO01000164.1 GCA_003541445.1 Clostridiales bacterium
ATCCCGGCCGGCGGCTCGGCCGGGGGCCTTACTTCAAGGCTTCATAGAGAACGCCGACCCGCCGGGCGATGACGGCTGTCGCCCCGTCCCGGCGGTCGACCCTTCCCTCCACCGCCAGCGGGGGGCACGGGTCGCTGAAGATGAGCCGTCCGTACCTCTGGTAGGTCCGCTCGAAGACGGTGACGTCGATGAGTCCCTCCTCGTCCTCGAGCGACAGGTAGACCACGGTCCTGCCGCTCCTCGTCGGCGGCCGGTGCGGCCTTATCACCAGCCCCCCCACCTTGACCGCCCGGCCGGCGGGCAGCCGCCTGAGGCGGGCCGAGGAGACGAACCCGGCCTCCTCCAGGCGCGGCCGGAGATGGGCCAGGAGATGGCGGCCGGGGGAGAAACCCAGGAGGTCGCACTCGTGGGCCATCTTCTCCTCGAGGCTGAAGTCGGGCACGTCACCCCGTTTTCGCCCCGGCCCGCCGCCCGGCCCCCTGGACGTCGCCGCCGGCGGCCCGTCCCCGAACAGTCCCGGCCCGGCCCGGCCCGCGAGGACCAGAGGAAGCTCCCAGAGAAGCCGCCGCCGGTTGGGGTCGAGGCTGTCGAAGGCCCCCACCAGGATCAGGGCCTCGACGATGTCCTTGGGCACCGGCGGGCAGCACCGCCGGCAGAAATCGGCGAGCCCGGTGAAGGGCCCCCCTTCCTCCCGCGCCCTCAGGATGGCCTCCAGGGCCCGGGCCTGCATGCCCTTGACCTGTCTGAGCGAGACCCGGATGCCCGTGCCCGTCCGGCCCGCGCCGCGTCCTCCCCTCCCCCTCTCCTCTCCGTCACCGGCGCCGCCCGGCAGGTCCTCGACGAGGTAGCGCTCGGCGCTCCGGTTGATGTCGGGCGGGAGGACGGCGACCCCCCTCCGCCGGGCCTCGACACATATCGTCCCCGGGGGGTAGTAGCCCATCGGCTGCTGGGAGAGGACGGCCGCGTAGAACTCCGCCGGATGGTGACAGGCCAGGTAGGCCGTCCGGTAGGCCGTGTCGGCGAAGGCCGCGGCGTGGGCCTCGCAAAAGCCGTAGCTGGCGTACCCCTCCATGCAGCGGAATATCTCCCGGGCCGTCTCCTCCTCGACGCCCCGCTCGACGGCCCTGGCCACGAAGAGGCGGCCGATGGCCTCCATCTCCGGCCCGTGCCGGGCGTGGGTCATCACCCGACGCAGGCGGTCGGCCTCCCCGGGGTCGAAGCCGGCCACGGCCACGGCTATCTCGATGACCTGCTCCTGGAAGAGCACCACGCCGTAGGTCTTCTTGAGGATCGGCTCCAGCGCCGGGTGGAGATAGGTGACAGGCTCGCGGCCCCGGCGCCGGGCGACGAAAGGCTCGACCATGTTCCCCTTGATGGGCCCCGGGCGGATGAGGGCCACGCTGGCCACGAGGTCCTCGTAGCCGGTCGCCCCGAGCCGGGTCTGCAGGGCCCGTTGGGCCGGACTCTCGAGCTGGAAGACCCCCACGGTCTCGCCGCGGCGGATCATGGTCATCGTCTCCCGGTCCTCCGCCGGGACGGCCTCGTAGTCGAAGCCGCCGTCGCCGCAGCCGGAGCCCTCTCCGGAGCCCTCACCCCCGGCCCTCCTGCGCCCGATGTCGGCCACGGCCTGGCTCACCGCGGAGAGGGTCCTGAGCGAGAGGAGGTCGAGCTTGACGAGGCCGAGGTCCTCCACGTGCTCCTTGTCGAACTGGCAGATTACGACCCCTTTGGCCGCCCTCTGCAGCGGGGTCACCTCGGTCAAGGGAGCGCGCCCGACGACGAGCCCGCCGAGATGGGTCCCGAGGTGACGGGGGAAGCCGGCCACCTTCGCGGCGGCCTCGAAGAGCCTCTCGTACTTCCAGAACGGGAGACCGCTGTCGCGGAGCTCGGGAAGAAGGGCCAGGGCCCGGGTGATGGAACCGGCGTGGGCGTGGGGAAGACGCTTCGCCAGCCTGTCGAGCTCCTCCGGCGGGAAGGCCAGGACCTTGCCGAGGTCGCGCACGGCCGAGCGGGCGTGGAAGGTGTTGTAGGTCGCCACCGAGGCCACCCTCTCCTCTCCGTAGCGGGCCGTGAGGTAGGCGGCGACCTCGTCCCGGCGGCGGGCGTCGAAATCTATGTCTATGTCCGGCTTCTCCCCCCGCTCGACGCTCATGAAGCGCTCGAAGAGGAGGCCCCTGGAGACGGCGTCGACATCGGTGACGCCCAGGCAGTAGGCCACCGCCGAGTCGGCCGCCGACCCCCGGCCGGCGAAGCGGATGCCGCGGCGGCGGGCGAAGCGGCAGAGGTCCCAGACCAGGAGGAAGTAGTCCTCGTAGCCGAGCCGGCAGATGATGTCGAGCTCGGCCTCGAGACGCTCCCGGACGGGCCGGGTGACCCGGCCGTAGCGCCGGGTGGCCCCGGCCATGACCATCTTCCGGAGGAAGGCCCCGGCCGACTCCTCCCCCGGGGGGAGGGGGAAGACGGGATGGAGGCGCCGCCCCGGCCTGATGGCCGGCTCGCACATCTCGGCGATCTCACGGGCGCCCCGGAGGGCCTCGGGGAGGTCGGCGAAGAGCCTGGCCATCTCCCCGGGCGGCTTGAAGTGGTTCTCGGCGTTGAGCCGCCTTTCCGGGTGGACCTCCTCCACGGTGGTCAGAGTGCGGACACACGTCAGGAGGTCGTGGACCCAGAAGTCCTCCTTGGTGAGGTAGTGGACGTTGTTCGTCGCGGCCAGGCGCAGGCCCAGCCGGCGGGAGAGTTCGACCAGGCCGCCTTCGACGCGGCGTCCCCCGGGCAGGAAGTCGCGCTGGACCTCGAGGGCGAAACCGTCCCGCCCGAAGAGGTCGAGATACCGGACCGCCGCCCGGTAGGCCTCCTCCGGCTTCCCCTCGAGGAGAAGACGGGGAATCTCCCCGCGGCGGCAACCGGACAGGGCGATGAGGCCGTGGCCTGCGCCGCGGGAGCAGCCGTCGCCGTCCGGTCCCCCGGCCTCGTCCGGCCGGCCGGCCTCACCCGGTCTGTCGGCCTCCGGCCCGCCGACGACCTCCTCGAGGTCGGCCCATGACAGGGCCGGCTTCCGTCTTTCCGACCCGAGGTGGGCCCGGGTGAGGAGGCGGCAGAGGGTGGCGTAGCCTTCGGGGCCGCGGGCCAGCAGGGTGAGGTGCCGCCCGCCCTCCAGGGTGACCTCCGCCCCCTGGATGGGCTTGACCCCGGCGGCCAGGGCCAGGCGGTGGAAGAGGACCGCCCCCGAGACGTTGTCGTGGTCGGTGAGGGCGATGGCCCCGACCCCGGTCTCTGCCGCCAGGGCGACGGCCTCTTCGAGCCGGGCCGCCCCGTCGAGGAAGGAGAACGGGGAATGGAAATGGAGGTGGGCGAAGCCGGCGGGGCCGGGGCCCGGGCTCCGGCCCGGACCCGGCCCCC
>DPMO01000193.1 GCA_003541445.1 Clostridiales bacterium
CCCCGGGGACGGTCCTGGCGAAGGACGGCGAGGTCTACCTGGAAGACCTCGATTTCCGGCGCGAGGAAGGCGCGGACGAGTGGGCGGATTTCCTCTCCCGCCAGGTCTTCCCAGACGATCCCGAATGGGTCTCTCTGTTCAGAGAGCGCATGGCGGTCGTGTCGGACGACGTCTTCGGCTTCCTGGCCGAGACGGGGACCGAGGTGGCGGCCAGGATCCGCATCGACCCTGTATGCCGGACGGTGGAGGGAGGAGCCCTGTGGTACGAGGAAAGCCTTCCGGCCGAGACGCTGATGGCCGGGACCGTCTGGTGCGACCGGGTCTACGGACAGAACGGGCCCAGCGCGGGAGACCTCATCAGGGCCTTCTGCGCCCGTCCCTTGAGGTGCCAGCTCGGAGGCAAGGCGACGGTGGGGAAGGGCCTGGTGCGCCTGGTCTTCTCCGGAGGTGAGGGCCGGTGACCGCGGGCGAGGCGGGAAAGAAGAAGAGAAGGCTGACCAGGACGCAGAGGAGGGCCGAGACGGCTTGGAGCAAGGTGCTCGCCGTAAGGGACCGCGGAAGGCGGGGTGAGCCCGCCGATTACAAGGTGCTGGCGAAGCGCTTCCCGGCCCTTCTGCACGGCAGCGGGCTGTGCCAGGCCGTGGCCTTCGTGCAGAAGAAGGCTCAGGACAAGGCCGTCTTCAGGACCTACCTTGAGGACCTGGCCGCGGTTATGGGTCTAGACGACAGGGCCGCTTTGGAGGAGAAGAGCCGTCGGGCGCCCCTCGGGTCTTACCTGAGACTCAGCCGCGAGGCCCTCGAGGCGGCCACCTGGCTCTCCCGCTACAGCGAGGCCCTGCTGCCGGATGACTCCGCCGGGTCGGGAGGTGGCGACGGACCGTGACACCATCGGAACGCAGGGCCGCCCTGCGCCACCGGGTTCTGCTGCCGCTCAGAGGCGAAGAAGGCGAAGAGGCCAAACGGCTCAAGGAGGACTTGGTAGAAGAGGCTCTTCGGGGCCTGGCGCATCCGGCCCTTGTGCTCGGCCTCTATCGGCCGGGGGATGATTCGGAGAGGGTGAGGGACTACCTCCTGCGTGCGGCCGGCCGCTCCACCGGGTCGGACGACCTGGTCCGGGTCTACCGCATGGCCTTCGAGCGCTTCCGCCGCTCTCTGACCGCCGCGGTCACGGCTGAACTCACCGTCCTCGGGCGCCTGGCGGTCGGTTTGGGCGCCGCGTCGGCCCTGGAGGTGGGGCTGCGCCTTCACCATGTCTACGGTGTGCCCGTCATCCCCGGCTCCGCCCTCAAGGGGCTGGCGGCGCACTACTGCCACAACGTATGGGGCGAGAGGGACACCGAGTTCAGAGGCCCGACCCGCAGCGGGCAGGAGGGACCTCCCGGTCCGAGTTATCAGGTCCTGTTCGGGTCGCAGGAGGACGCCGGGCACATCATCTTCCACGACGCCTGGATACTGCCGGAGTGTGTCGCCGGGTCGCTGGAGCTCGACGTGATGACCGTGCACCATCGCGGATACTACACGCACGCGGGCACGGAGCCGCCCACCGACTACGACGACCCTGTCCCGGTGCCGTTCCTGAGTGTGAAGGGGACCTTCCTGGTCGCCGTAGAGTGCGACGTGAAGGGCCCGGACGGGGCGAGGTGGGCCGAGCTGGCCATGGCTCTCCTCAAGGAGGCCCTCGCCGAGTGGGGAGCCGGGGCGAAGACCAACGCGGGGTACGGACGGCTGGTGTCGCGGGAGGCGCTTGAGGCCCTCGCCGCCCCCGGTGAGCGGCCGGAAGAGGCTGTGAAGTCGGGGGTGGGGGGTGAGGGGCCCGGTGCCGGCGGAGTCTCCTCAGGTGGACGTGCCCGCCGGGAGTACAGGCGGGGAGAGGTCGTCCGGGTCGTACGGGTGGAGGATCCGAAAGGCAGGGGCCGGCTCTGGTTCAAGGTCGTCGGAGACCCGGACGCAGAGGGCGTCGTGCTTCCCGGCGGCACTCCGCAGGACGTCGCCCTGGGCGAGGAGACCGACCTGGTCGTCTACTCGCACGGCGGGACCCTCAACTTCGCCTGGCCTGACCACCCGGCCTTGTCGCGGCGGAAGGGCGCGCGTGACAAGGGACGCTCCCGGAGATAGGGGGACTCTCCGCTCCTGGGCCTTAGGCCTTGCACCTTGAAAACTTCATATCGGGGCTCGAGGTCTGGGACTATCTGGGAGAAAGGGCTGGATTTTTCGAAGGCGACCCCCTGTTCTGCGCGGATTCTCCATCTTCGAAAATCGGGTCATCGGGCCTCTTCGGGGCCATCGGGCGGGGTCTCCGGCAGTCGACCGCGGGCAAGAGAAGACGTCAGATAGCTGGGCTTTCAATGGACGTTCCTCCTGCCGCGGACCCCGCCGGTCTTGGCGTGGGCCGGCTTCAGAACGACCCGGCAGGGCGAGTTTCGAAGGAGGAGGTCGGATTGCGGGCTAGAAGTCATCTTCGAAAGCCTCGGACTAAGCGGCCTACCTGGGCAGTAGCACCGTCAATGCAAGGAGGCGATGCAAAAGCGCAGCTAGAGACCTGTCGCACCCATCTCCCCGAAGAATAGGGGACTGAAAGGAGCGGCCCGGACCTCGTGGAGCACGGCGCGTTTGGGTCGCACCCATCTCCCCGAAGAATAGGGGACTGAAAGGCTACCGCCGGAGGAGTGTGTCGTCGCGCTTTTCGCGCGTCGCACCCATCTCCCCGAAGAATAGGGGACTGAAAGAGGCGCGCCTGCACCGTCTGGGATGCGAGGTCGCCCGGGTC
>DPMO01000015.1 GCA_003541445.1 Clostridiales bacterium
CACGGTGACGGTCTCCCCGGCGACCTCCACCGCCGGGCGCTCCTCGAGTTCGCGAAGGACGCTCTGGAGGCCCCGGACGAGGTCGGCCAAGGTCACACCTGGACCCTCGGCGTCACCGTCGGGGCCCGCCGCCTCGGCCGGCCTGTCGCCGTCCCCCGGGACGACGAACAGAGCACCGGCCCCGGCCCGGCCGACCTCTGGGCCAGGCGGTGGGAGAGGCCCGCTCGGTCCGCCGAAGCGGCTGTGGCGGCGTCCGGCCTCCTCGGCCCTGGCCCGCAGGGAGTCGGCGGCCTCCTTGTAGCGCTTGTACTCCAGGAGACGGACGACCAGTTCCTCCCTGGGGTCGGCGAGGTCTTCCTCGGTCAGGAAGCGGCCGGGCGCCGGGCGCGGCAGGAGCATGCGGGACTTGATGTCCATGAGGGTCGCCGCCATGAGCAGGAACTCGGAGGCCAGGTCGAGGTCAAGGACGACAAGGCCCTCGATGTACTCGAGATACTGGGCGGTGATGCGCGCGATGGGTATGTCGTAGATGTCCATCTCCTCCCGCTTGATCAGGTGGAGCAGGAGGTCCAGAGGGCCCTCGAAGACGTCCAGCCTCACCCTGTACCCGCCCCGGCGCCCGTCCCGTGCGGCCATGTCCCCCAGCGTCACAGCCCGAAGAGGCCGGCCAGAGAGTCGGTCACAAGGAGGATGACCGAGCCCAGGGCCCGGGCGAGCCCGCCGATGATGGGCCCCGCCACCCCGGTGAACAGGAGAAGCATCAGGATGAGGGGCCCGTAGGGCTCGATGCGGCTGTAGGCGTAGGCCTGACGCCCGGGAAGCAGGGCCATCAGAATCTTCGAGCCGTCCAGGGGCGGGACGGGGATGAGGTTGAAGACCGCGAAGAAGAGGTTCAGCAGGAAGACGTAAAAGACCATCTGGTACAGGTAGGGGATGCGGCCGACAAGGGGCCATGTCTCGACATGGAAGGACAGCAAGAGCGCGGCCGCAGCGGAGACGACGATGTTGCTGAGCGGACCGGCCAAGGAGGTTATGAGCACCCCCCGCCGCGGGTCGGCGAAGTTCCGCGGGTTTATGGGCACCGGCTTGGCCCATCCGAACCGGAAGAGGATGAGCATGAGTGTGCCCACAGGGTCGAGGTGAGCCCAAGGTTCGAGGGTCAGCCGCCCGCTCAGGCGTGGGGTCGGGTCGCCCAACCTGTCCGCCGCTCTGGCGTGGGCGTACTCGTGCACGCTCAGGGCGAGGATGATGGCCGGCAGCGAAAGGAGCATCGTGACGATATCGAAGCGGGAGAACATCGCGCTATCTCGAGTCCCCTTCCGAGGGCGAAGCCTTGGCCTCGCCTCGACCGCGCCGGTGCCGCGACCCGGCGCCCCGTCTGCCTGCAGAGGGCTGTCGCACGCGTCGCGGCCTCCGCGATATCCAGCCTATTCTTCCCGCGCGCGGTCAACCCTGCCGGCTCACACATCGTTCGCCGACAGGACGCTCTAGGCGGAGAGTCCCAGGCGCAGGGCGAGGCTGAGAAGCACGGCCAGGGTGAAGTTGTTCGCCGCGTGGGCGGCCACGCACGGGGCGAGCCGGCCCGTCCGCCAGCGGAGCCACGACAAGGCGAACATCCCCGGCAAGGTGGCCAGGACCTGGGCCGGGTCCAGGTGGACGACGGCCGTCAGGACCGCCGTCCCCGGGACGGCCACCCACGGTCCCCAGCGCCGGAGCGCGCCGTAGACGAGGCCGCGGCCCCACAGCTCCTCCCCCAGGGGGACCAGGGTGAACCCCGCCACCATCGTCACCGGGTGCGTGAGCAGGGCCTTGTGCACCTCTCCCACCGTGAGGCCCAGCCTCTCGATGAGGACGGCCACCGCGAAGGACGCCGGCAGGACGATGAGGAGGTAGAGGACGGGATAGACCCAGTCACCGGTCCGGAAATCCAGAGCCAGAGCGGCCGTCTCGCGCCATCGGAGACCGTTGGCCCGTGATATCAGACGGAGCCCGCCGAGGGCGAGCACGACCGGCAGGGCCAGGTTCCCCAGCGCGGCCGCCGTATGGGAGAACCCTCCCAGGACCCGCGAGACCACGAGGGCCACGACGTAGGCCGTCACCTGGCCGGCGAGCATCACCCCCGCCGCCGCCCACAGGTCGGGCCAGGCCAGTTCCCGCCATCGAGCGGGCCGCGGCGTGACGCGGGACACCCCGCAACCGGACGCCTCACCGGTCTTCGGCCCGTCGCCGGCTCCCCCCGGCTCCACTCCGGTCACCCCTCTCCAGGTCTCCCCGGCCTTTCTGCCCTGAGGCGGCCCGGTCCTGCGGGGCGGGCCGCTTTTTCCAAGCCGCCCGAGGCAGGCCGCACTTTCTAGGCCGGCGGCACGGCCGTGTCCCTCTCCCACCGCTGGCAGCGCCCGCCCCACCTGGCGACGAGGGCGCCGTCGAGGAACACCTCTACGATCTCGCATTCGTTGGGACACCCGTCGCAGTCGAAGGCCGAGGTCCGGTACTCGAGGTCCCTCAGGTCGAAGCCCCGGAACCGGGTCTGGACCGCCTCGCCGCGGCCGGGCCTCCGCCCGGACAGACCGCGGCCCTCGCGCCACTCCTGGGCCAGGATGGCCGCCCCGTAGGCGCCCATCAGCGCATGGTGCTCCGGCACGATGACCTCATGACCGAGGGCCTCCTCGAAGGCCCGCACCATCCCGGCGTTGGCGGCCACTCCGCCCTGGAAGACGAAAGGCGGCTCCAGGTCCTTGCCCTTGGCCAGGTTGTTCAGGTAGTTCCGGACCAGCGCGCGGCAGAGCCCGGCCACGATGTCCTCGATGCTGTGGCCCACCTGCTGCTTGTGGACCATGTCGCTCTCGGCGAAGACCGTGCACCGTCCGGCGATCCGGACCGGCCGGGTCGAGCCCAGCGCCAACCGGCCGAACTCCCGGATGTCGAGCCCCAGGCGGGCCGCCTGTCGGTCGAGGAAGGACCCGGTGCCAGCGGCACAGACGGTGTTCATGGCGAAGTCCACCACGACCCCGTCGCGCAGGACGATGACCTTGGAGTCCTGCCCCCCTATCTCCAGGACCGTCCGGACCCCGGGGACGAGGCGGAGCGCGGCCACGGCGTGCGCGGTGATCTCGTTCTTCACGACATCACCCCCGACCAGTGCGGCGGCCAGGTTGCGGCCGCTGCCCGTGGTCCCCACGCCGACCACCACCGGTGTCCCGCGGCTGGAGAGGGCCTCGCCCACCGCGGCGAGCCCCCGCATTATCTGCCGGGCCGGCTGGCCCAGGGTCTCCAGGCAGACCGCCCCCGCGATCTCGCCGTCAGCCAGCATGCCGACGACCTTGGTGGTGACCGAGCCGACGTCGATGCCCAGGTAGACGTCTTGCCCTGCCAAGAGCACCATCTCCGTCCCGTCAGCTCGAGGTGTGTCCCCTTCCCCGTGAGGCGACTCGGGTCAGGTCGCGGACCGGGCCTTCCCCTGCGCCGCCGGCGGACGCGCTCCGGCCTCCCGGGCCGCCCGCCGCCGCGCCAGGAGGTCGACGAAGGCCTCGATCCGCGTCACCAGCCCGGCTTCTGCCGTGTGCTCGTCAAGAAAGAGGCTCATCACCGGAAGCCCGAGGTCGCGGCTCACCTCGGGCAAGAGACTCGAAGCCACGATCTCCGGCATGCAGGTGAAGGGAGCCACGTGGATGACCCCGTCGTAGCCCTCGCGCGAGAGGAGGACGCTCTCTCCGACGCTCACCAGGCCCTCGCCCCCGACGAAGTGGCCCAGGTACGGCGCTGCCGCACGGCGGACCAGCGACGTCCGGCACCTCCGCCCGAGCCGGAACGGGTTCGGCAGGAGATGGGTCCGGACCCAGTCGGAAAGGTAGACGGCCCGCCTGACCTCGACTCCGAGCCCGCCGAGCCTTCGCTCGAGCTCCTGGTTGGCGAAGGGCTCCTCGACCATGTAGATCTCGCCCACGAGGCCGACCCGGAGGACGGCCGCACCGTCGCCCGCGGCCTCCGGGCTGACACATCCCTCGATGGCCCGTACCCCTTCAGCCGCCGCCCGGCGCACGGTCCCGACGTCCGCGGCCGCGGCCACCGCCCCCACGGCCCGCCGGTGCACGTCCTCCGCCGGCCCGGGCCCCCTCTCCAGGGGCCTCACCCTGGCCAGGGCCTGGTCCAGCGCGTCCAGAGCCGACAGCTTCTCAAGGCCGAAGCGGACGGCCCGCCAGACCCGGCCGAGGGGCTTGTTCCCGGTGAGGTAGCGGACCTTCGCGAGAAGGTCGGACAGCCGTCCCCTCGGCGGCTCGAGCACGATCATCTCGCACCGGTACCCGAGGTCGCGCAGGATCTGCTCCTGCACCTGCGCGTAGTGCCCGAGGCGGCACGGGCCCACCCCGCCCACCATGACGACGGCCTCCGCACCGCGTTCGAGACCCCCGATGAAGTCCCCGATGTTGAGCTTCAGCGGGAAGCAGGCGAACTCCGGGGAGTGCCTCACCCCGAGGTCGAGGCTCTTACGGCTCGGGCGGGGGGGCACGACCACCTCGACCCCGAGGTCTTCGAGGATGGTCTTGACGACGACCCAAAGGTTGCCCATGTGGGCGAAGGTCACTATCAACCGGCTTCCTCCCGACCGCGGCCCCCACGGCCGTCCCGGCGCCTTTCGATGAGGTCGACGAAGGCCTCCAACCTTGTCAGGAGCCCGGCCTCACCCGTGTGCTCGTCAACGGTCAAGACCATGTAGGGCATACGCGACTGCCGTCTGGTCTCGCGCTCGGCGATCTCCCCGACCATCGATTCCGGACCGCACCCGAAGGACTCGATGTGGATGATCCCGTCCACCAGCCCCTCCCGCCTGAAGCGGCTCACAGCCGCCAGGACCCGCCGCCCCGAACTCCAGAAGATCTCCTTGGGCATCTTGACCGACTCGGCCCTGACCTCTTCCTCGCTGAGGCTCTCGCTGGTCACGATGTCGCAACCCAGCCGGCGCAGCTTCTCACAGAGACCCAGGTTGACCCCTGGGTCGAAAAGGTTGTAGGAGTGACCGACCAGACCGACACGCAGGCGGCCCGCCCTCCGGGCCGCAGGCTCAGGCGCCCGACGCCCCGGCGCCTGGAGCCCAGACACCGGTCGTCCCGCCGCCCGCGGCCGCATCACCCCGCCCCGGCCCTCCGCCCTCCGGGCCTCCTGGACCGCGCTCTCGAACCACAGCCCGGACCAGAGGGCCTTCCGGAACAAGGCCAGGGACTCGAGACCGCGGGCCACCGCCGCCCGGGCGAGGCGGGCCCCGCGTCCGAGGCGCCGGGCCAGACGGACCGCCGCCTCCTTGAGCCCCTTGCCCGGTCTTGTCTCATCGAAGTCGGCGATGATGGCGGGCGGCAGCCGGCTGATGTTGTGCCTCACCATGTCCGGAAGGCCGAGAAGCTTCGGACAGGTGTAGGTCCCGCGCTCAAGGCTCACCAGGCGCGGAAGGAAGACCGCGTCGACCCTGTCCCTGAGAGAGACGACATGCCCGTAGAACGCCTTCACCGGCAGGCAGGCCTCGTCGACGGCCTCCCTCACCCCGGCCTCGAGCACCTCCCGGCTGGTCGGCCCGGAGTCGACCACCCGGAACCCCAACTCCTCGAAGAACCCCCGCCAGAAGGGATAGAGCTCGTAATAGAGGAGGGCCCTCGGAAGGCCCACGGCAGAGCCCTCCCGGAGCCACGGGAAGGGACCGCGGGTCAACCCCTGTCCTCCCCGCCGGCCTCATCTTCCGTCCCGGTCGCCCCCGAGGTGTCCGTCTCCGGCTTCCTCGTCCTCAGCACCGACGGGCGCGCCTTCCTGAGCGGCACCGGCTGGCGGACCACCACCGCCCAGAGGGCCGGCCCGTTGAACGGGACGAGGGGCCAGAGGTAGGGCACGTCGAAGCACTTCATCGTCAGGAGGAGCACCGCCTGGACGGCCACCCCCACCCCGAGGCCGACGAGCCCGAACAGGGCCGCAAGGACCACGAAGACGAGGCGGCTCAGCCGGACCGCGAGGGCGAACTCGAAGCTGGGGGTGGCGAAGGTCCCCAGGGCCGCCAGCGCGATGTAGAGGATGGTCTCGTTGGCGAAGAGGCCGACCTTCGCCGCGATGTCCCCGAGAAGGATGGCCCCGATGAACCCGAGGGCCGTGGCGAGAGCGCTCGGAGCGTGGATGAGGGCCAGCCTGATGAGGTCGATGCCCACCTCGGCCAGGATGAACTGGAGCCCGAGGGGGACGACCCCGGGCTCCTTGGGGCCGAGGAAGGCGAAGCCGGCGGGGAGGAGCGGCAGGTCGTGGACCAGGGCCAGCCACAGCGGGGGTCCCACCCAGGAGAGGAAGATGGCCGCGAACCTCACCAGCCGGATGTAGACCCCCGCCAACACGTCCTCCCTGAACTCCTCGGCGTGCTGGATGTGGTGGAAGAAGGTCGTCGGAAGCATGATGACGCTCGGCGAGGTGTCCACCGCGACGAGAACGTGCCCCTCGAAGAGGTGGACCGCGGCGACATCGGGTCTCTCGGTGAGGCGGATGAGCGGGAAGGGGTTCCACCACGCCTTGCGGCCGAGGAGGAACTCCTCTACCGTCTTCTCGGCCATGGGGATACCGGCCACCTCGATGTTCTTGAGGCGCTGTCTCACCGTGTCGACGAGCTCGCTGTTGGCGATATCCTTGATGTAGATCAGAGCGACGTCGGTCTTGGACCTCTTGCCCACAGGGATGAGCTCGACCCTGAGGTTGGCGTCCCGCACGCGGCGCCTGATGAGCGCCGTGTTGAAGACGACGGTCTCGACGAACCCGTCTCTCGAGCCCCGGAGGACGCGTTCGAGTTCGGGCTCCTCGGGCTCCCGCGCGGGATAGGCCCTCGCGTCGATGATGACGGCCTCGTCGGCGCCGTCGATGATGAGGGCGACCGGGCCCGAGAGGACGCTGTCGATGACCTCGGTGAAGGTCCGGGCCCGGTTGACCTCTATGTGGGCCAGGTGCCGGCGCAGGACCGCCTCCAGAGCCACGGGGGCGAGGTCGGCGCGCTCGACGCAGAGAAGGTGACGGAGCACATCCGTCATGACGTCGTCCTTCACGAGCCCGTCGACGAAGATGAGGGCCGCCGCCCGGCCTCCTATCTCCAGGCGACGCTCCACGACATCGAAGCTCTCCCCGATTCCGAGGACTTCCCTCAGATGGAGGAGGTTCTCCTCGAGGTCCTTGGTGAGCCTTTCCTCGTGCGTCTTCGGTCCGGCCAACATGCGGCCTCCTCCCGCTCCGGCGGCGGCCTCCGTCACCCCTTGGGCCGCGCCACCAGGGCCATGGCCAATCCGGCCAGGATGGCCACGGTCAGGCCGAGGGCGGTGCCGGTGAGCCCGCCGGCCAGGAGACCGCTCAGCCCCTTCTCGGCCGCCCCTTTGAGCATTCCCTTGACAAGGGCGTGGCCGAAGGCGGGGAGCGGGACGGAGGCCCCCGCCCCGGCGAACTCGATGAGGGGCTCGTAGAGCCCGAGCCCGCTGGCGACCGCTCCGAGAACGACGAAGAGGACCATGACGTGGGCCGGGGTGAGGTTCGTCCCCAGGTCAAGGGTCAGCTGGGCCAGGACGCAGATGAGGCCGCCGACGACGAAGGCCAGGACGAAGCTCGTCAAGCTCATGTCGCTCTCAGCCGCTCCTTTCCAAGACGACGGCATGGGCGACGCAGGGGATGGATTCGCCCTGCTGACAGGATGTGGGACTGTGCAGGGCCCCCGTCGGCACCAGCAGCACCCTCTTGAACCTGCCCTGCTCCAGGTTCTTGAAGAGGTATCCGGCGAACACGGAGGCCGAGCACCCGCAACCGCTCGCACCGGCGACCGGCTCCTGGGTGTCATCGTAGAGCATGAGCCCACAGTCCACGAACCTGCTGTCGAGCCTCAGGCCCTTCCTTTCCAGGAGCTCGGCACAGAGCGGGTGGCCGACGGCGGCGAGGTCCCCGCTGAGGATGAGGTCGTAGGCCTCCGGGTCCCGTCCGGTGTCCTCGAAGTGCCTGGCGATGGTGTCCGCCGCCGCCGGGGCCATGGCCGCCCCCAGGTCCATCGGGTCCTTCTGTCCGTAGTCGACGACCCGACCGACCGTGACATGCGTCACCTGGACCTTGCCCTTCCCGTGGGGGCCGACAACAGCCGCCCCGACGGCCGTGGCCGTCCACTGGGCCGTGACCGGACGCTGGATCCCGAACTCGGCGGGGAAGCGGTACTGGCGCTCGGCCGTGTCGTGATGGCTCGAGGAAGCCAGGGCCACGTTGACCGCGAAACCCCCGTCGACGAGGACCGCGGCGAGGGCGAGGGCTTCGGCCACGGTGGCGCACGCCCCATACAGCCCGAAGAAGGGGACGTCCAGCGTCCTGGCGGCGAAGGAGGTGGCGACGATCTGGTTCAAGAGGTCCCCCCCGAGGAAGAAGTCGACGTCCTGGTGCCGGACTTTCGCCTTGGCCAGGGCCAGGTTCACGGCCTCCTCCACCATCTTCGTCTCGGCCTGCTCCCATGACTTCATCCCCAGGAGTCGGTCGGCCTTGACAACATCGAACCAGCCCGCCAGGGGTCCGGCCCCCTCCTTGGGGCCGACGACGGCCGCCGCCCCGAGGACGGCGGGAGGGTTGGAGAAACCGATGGTCTGACCGTTCTTCTTGGTTGTCACCTTCGCACCCTCGTCGCCTGACTCTTGTGCGCCCCCGCCCCCACAGGGCGGGATGCGCCTTGTGCCCCCTAGCTGCCGGCCGGACCCGCCACCAGCATCCTGATGATGGCCACGACAAGCCCTGCGGCGAGAGCGTAGACGATGACGGGTCCGGCGATGGTGAAAAGGCGGGCGCCGACGCCGAGAAGGAGGCCCTCCCTCCGGAAGTCCATCGCTGCGGAGGCGATGGAGTTCGCGAACCCTGTTATGGGAAGGGCGGCCCCCATACCGGCCCTCTTGCCGATGCGGTCGTAGACCCCGAGGCCCGTGAGACCGGCCCCGATGGCGATCATCACTCCGGCCACCAGGGAAACGGCCTCGGTCAAGGGCAGTCCCCCGAGGAGGGCGAGGTTCAGGAAGAACTGCCCCACAGCGCAGATGGTGCCGCCCACTCCGAAGGCCCAGAGGGCGTTCCGGAGGACGGCCGGTCTCGGGCTTCTCCGCATGACCAGCCTCTTGTACTCGTCAGCCTGCTCCTTGGTTGCCTTCATCCCGCTCGACCAGGGCCCGGCTAGACCTTCGTCCGTCTCCGGTCGCCGTCGACGACGAAGGCGACCCTGACGTTGGCCTTGTAGTTCGTGATCCTGCCGCTGTCGACGTTGGCGGTCCAGTTGGAGACCTCCACACCGGTGATGTTGTCCACCGTCTTGGCCGCCTCCAGGACCGCCTGGTTGGCGGCGTCCTGCCAGCTCTCCTTGGATTCCCCGACCAGCTCCAGGACCTTAACCACGCCCACGACTCGTTCTCTCCTTTCCGGGTTCGGCACCTTCGGGGTCCCGCTTCAGAAGGTAGTCCTCAAGGTCCCACAGGGACCTGAGGTCCCTGAGGATGTCCACGGCCCGGGCCCGGTAGCCCTGGGTCCGGCCCTCCTCGGCCACGACCACGTCAGCCCCTTCCGGCGGATGGCTCTGGGCGCGGAGGAAGA
Source organism: Clostridiales bacterium (assembly GCA_003541445.1). Classification (GTDB taxonomy): domain Bacteria; phylum Bacillota; class Sulfobacillia; order UBA995; family UBA9673; genus UBA9673. The sequence goes on from DPMO01000015.1 coordinate 9,604, forward strand.
CGAGCGAAGCCACGAGCGCCGCGACGACGGCGATGAGGGCGACGAAAATCAGGGTCTTGAGGCGCCCTTCGGTCCAGGCCCACATGACTCGCCCTCCCCGCGACTCCGGGGAGGATTCTGCCCGCGCCGAAGGGTGATTAATCGCCGCTGGAGGGAGGGGTCAGGGGGCGAGCATCGACTTCAGTCTGAGGAGGGCCCGCCGCTCGAGCCTGGACACCTGGACCTGCGAGACCCCCAGGAGTCGCCCGACCTCCGCCTGGGTCTTGTCCTCGAAGAACCGCATCTCGAGCAGACGCCGGTCTCGCTCGTCCAGGCGGGACAGGGCCTCTCTCAGAGCCAGGGACTCGAGGAACCCCTCCTCGCCCCCGGCGGTCCGGGTGGGGGAGCCGGCCGTCACCGCGGCTGCGTCGCGTCCGGCGGCCAACCGGTCGATGAGGTAGACCGGGTCACCCGCCTCTTCGCCCGCCTCGTGGAAGAGCGACACGGGCAGCCGCGTGGCTTCCAGCGCCTGCACCACCTCGGTGGGGTCCACCTCGAGAACACGGGCTATCTCCGCGGCCCCGGGCTCCCTGCCGGTGGACTTCGTCAACTCCTCCCTGAGCCTGAGGGCGGCGGCGGCCAGCTCCCTCATCCGCCGCGAGACCCGCACGGGCCCGTGGTCCCGGAGGTGCCGCCTTATCTCCCCGATGACCAGCGGGACGGCGTAGGTGGAGAACCGGGTGCCGAAGCTCGGGTCATAACGCTCCAGGGCCTTCATCAACCCGACACACCCGAGTTGGAAGAGGTCCTCCGGGTCCTCACCCCGGCACCTGAACCGCCTGACGATGTCCCAGACAAGCCTGAGATGGGACCGGACCACTCTCTCCCGGGCCTCACGGTCCCCCTGTCTGGCCAGGGTCAGGGCCTTCTGGAGCTCCTCCTCACCGAGCGGCTCGGCCGGACGGGGAAGGGACGGTTCCTCGGGTGGCGTCCGCACACCGCCCCCCCCCTCAGGTGCCGGCCCGCTCGTCCCCGGACGCTCCGTCCGAAGGGGCCCCGTTCCTCACGGGAAGACGTCTGCGCAGGACGACCCGTGTCCCGTGGCCGGGAGAGGTGGTCACGGCGACCTCGTCCATGAAGGTCTCCATGAAGACGAATCCCAGGCCCATGCGGTCCGGGCGGGTCGTGTAGGAAGGCCTCCTCGCCAGCTCCACGTCGGCGATGCCCACACCCCGGTCGGAGACGCTGACCTCCAGCACCCCGCCCCCCGCGCGGGCCTCAACGGTCACGGTCCCGCCGCTGGCCGCCCCTCCCTCCTCGGGGTAAGCGTGCAGGACGACGTTCGAGAAGGCCTCCGAGACCGCCACCCGTATCTCCTCTATCTCGCCGAGGGTGAAGTCGAGATGAGAGGCGAGGGACCCCACGGCCACCCGCACCAGGGCGACGTTCTCGGGTCGGGCCGGAAGCTCCAGCCGGAACCAGTTCAGCGGACCCTTGGGTGGCGAGAGCCGGCCGCTCACGGGACCCCACCCCCCGAAGCGGAGGAGGTGTCCCCGCCGAAGGCCGCGACGGCCTCCCGGACCGACGGATGGCACGCGATGATGCGCATGACACCCGACAGCTCGAGCACCCGCCTGACATGGGGGGCACAGCCGGACACGGCCACCCGGCCGCCCCTTTCGGCGACCCGCCTGTAGCGGCCCAGAAGGGCGCCGAGGCCCGAACTGTCCAGGAAGCCCAGCTCGGAGAAGTCGATGACGACATCACGCGACCCGAAGCGGTCCAGGTCGGCGTCCACACGATGCCTGAACTCGCCGGCCGTGGCGAGGTCCAGCTCGCCGGAGACCCGTACGACGAGGACGTCCCCCACCTTCTCACTCCTGATGTCCAACGTCCGGCACCACCCTTTCTAACCGGGTGCTTTGACGGGTGGTTCTGCGCTGCGGAAGAATCTTCCTTCATTCACGCCGGACGGAAGACGAGACGCCCCGCCGGGTCACCCGGCCCCGAGGACCCGAAGGAAGAGCCTCCAGACGAGAGCGAGGTACCCGATCCGCCCCGAATCGGCGTCCGAGACGAGGACAAAGCGCCCTATCTCCTCTTCTTCCCCCCGTCTGACGACGATGACGCCGACGGGGTCGCCGCGCGCGACGGGCGCCTTGACGACTTCGGCCAGGACGACCTCCCTCCGGACCTCCTCCTCACTCCCCTTCTGGAGGAGGACCCCGAAGTCTTCGGGTGCCACGGCTCTCACCCTGGGCAGTGTCCCGAGGTCGACCGGCACCTCCCCGTAAGACCGTCCCTTCTCAGCCACGCGCAGGGAGGTGAAGCGGGCGAAGGCGTAGTTGAGCATCTTCGTCGTGTCGGCGAACCGGGCGGTGGGCTCCTCCGCCCCCATGACCACGGCGATGAACCGGTTCCCGCCCCTCTGGGCCGTGACGGCCACGGAGTACTTCGCTTTCGCCGTCCAACCCGTCTTGAGGCCGTCGCACCCCCGGTAGAAGTTCACCATCCGGTTACGGTTCACCAGCCAGGTCTCACCGTCCCGGATGTGCGTCTCGTAGATGGCCGTGAGCCGGAGGAGCTCCGGATGGCGCGCCGCCTCGCGGGACAGGAGGGCCATGTCCCTCGCCGTCGAGTAGTGTCCCGGGGCGTCGAGACCGTGCGAGTTCTCGAAGTGAGTGTTGTGCATCCCGAGCTCCCGGGCGCGCTCGTTCATGAGGGCCACGAACTCCTCTTCCGTCCCGCACATGTGCTCGGCCAGGGCCACGGACGCGTCATTGGCCGAGCCCACCGCGATGGCCAGAAGAATCTCCTCCAGGGGCATCTCCTCGCCCGCTTCCAGCCATATCTGCGTCCCGCCGTAGCCCTGCGCGTGCTCGGTGCACACGACCTTGTCGTCAGGGCTCAGGCGTCCGTCCTCCAGGGCCTCCACGGCGAGAAGGAGAGTCATGATCTTGGTCAGGCTCGCCGGGGCGTAGCGCTCGTCGGCCGCCTTCTCGTAGATGACCTCGCCGCTCAGGGCGTCGACGAGGATGGCTGAAGGAGAGCTCACTTCGAGCGTCGTTCCCCCCGGAGGGCTCTCCGCGGAGGCCGGGAGCGGGCAGGCGGTGACAACGGCCAGAACCACGGCCAGGGCGCACAGTCTTGGGGTCGCAAGGGGCTTCACGGCGAATCCCTCCGGCGGGCCGTGTCGACAAGGGCCCGTCAAAGGTTTACGCCCCCACCCTCCGCTTGATGACCGCCTACGCGCCCGAGGCCCCGCCGGGGCGGGTTCAGCCCACCGTCTCGAGGATGAGGGCGGGGGCCTCCACCTGGACGTCCCCAAGGACGAAGGCCTCCTCCAGCCGGGCCGCCCCCCAGCGCGCAGCTTCCCTGTCGCGGGCGTGGACGACCCCCAGAACCTCCCCCTTCTCCACGCGGTCGCCCACTTTCGCCTCCAGGACGACACCCACCGACGGGTCTATGCTGTCCTCCTTCCGCTCGCGGCCCGCCCCCAGTCGCATGGCCAGCCGCCCCACGGCGAGCGCATCGATCGCCTGGACCCAGCCCGACCGGCGACTCCGGGCGGCCTCTCTGGCCGGCGCGGCGGGCAGCACCGGGGACCCGGGGTCCGCCACCCGCCCGTCCCCGCCCTGCGCCACGACCATGCGGCGGAAACGCTCCAGAGCCTCCCCGGAACGTATGAGCCGCCGCAGCCGCTCCTCGGCCCTGCCGAGCTCTCCCTCGATCCCGCTGAGAAGGAGCATGTGGGCCCCGAGCCACACACAGAGCTCCTCGAGGTCCGGCGGACCCTGTCCGGCGAGACATCTGACCGCCTCCGCCACCTCGAGGGCGTTCCCCACGGCCCTTCCGAGGGGCTGGTCCATGGCCGTGACGACGGCCACCACGCGGACGCCCGCCCCCCGGCCGATGTCCACCATGGCCTGCGCCAGCTCTTGCGCCTTCTCCCTCTCTCTCATGAAGGCTCCCCGTCCGGTCTTGACGTCCAGGACGAGGCGCCTGGCCCCACCGGCAATCTTCTTCGACATGATGCTTGAGGCGATGAGGCCCACGCTCTCGACGGTCGCGGTCACGTCCCTGAGCGCGTACAGCAGCTTGTCCGCCGGAACGAGGTTCCCGGTCTGGCCGGCCACCACCGCGCCGACCTCTCTCGCCAGCCTGAAGAAATCCTCGCGGTCGAGCGAGGTGCGGAAGCCCGGGATGGACTCCAGCTTGTCGATGGTCCCGCCGGTGTGTCCGAGAGCGCGCCCGGACATCTTGGCCACGACGGCCCCCGCCGAAGCGACCAGCGGGGCAAGGACGAGGGTCGTCTTGTCCCCCACGCCCCCGGTCGAGTGCTTGTCCACGACGCGCGGGTCGTCCCCGAAGTCGACCATGTCCCCGGACCGGGCCATGGTCAGGGTCAGGTCGGTCATCTCGCGCGGCTCCAGCCCCCGGAAATAGACGGCCATGAGGAACGCGGCCATCTGGTAGTCCGGGACCTTCCCCTCGACATAGCCTCGGATGAGGAAGCGGACCTCCTCGGACTCCAGAGTGAGCCCGTCCCGCTTCCTCCTGATGATGTCGACCACCGACAGCCTCTCCGTCACCGCCGAACCCTCCTTCACGCGACGCTCGGCCAGGGTCGGGCCAGAAGGCCCTTCAAGAGGGCACCGAGCCGCCCCTTGGCCCGGTCCGCCACAGCCAGCACCTCTTCGTGGCTGACGACCTGCCCCGGCCTTCGGCCGAGCACGTTGGTGATGGTGGAGACCCCGAGGACCCTCTGCCCCCCGTGGCAGGCGACGATGGCCTCGGGCACCGTGGACATCCCGACCGCGTCTGCCCCGAGCCCCCTCAGCCACGCCACCTCGGCCTCAGTCTCATAGCTCGGCCCCTGCACGGCGACATACACGCCCTCCCGGCAGGTGAAGCCGGAGGCTCGGGCCGCATTCCGGGCGACCTCGAGGAGCCCCCGGTCGTAGATCCCCACCGGAGAAGGGAACCGAGGCCCGAACCGTTCGTCGTTCGGTCCGCGCAGTGGATTGTCGGGGATGAGGTTGATGTGGTCGGTGATGAGCATGAGGTCGCCCACGGCGAAGGCCGGATTGAGTCCTCCGGCGGCATTGGTGAGGATGAGGACAGGGACTCCCAGCCTCTGGGTCACCCTGACGCCGAAGGTCACCTCGGCCAGACTGTAGCCCTCGTAATAGTGGAGCCTGCCCTGCATGACCAGGACGGTCCGGCCGCAGAGGCTTCCCACGACGACACGGCCGACGTGCCCCTCGACC
>DPMO01000263.1 GCA_003541445.1 Clostridiales bacterium
GCACCTCCCGCTCTCTTTGTTCGTCTCTGTCCGGCCGGCGCGGGGCCGCAGGGCCGTCGGACCGGACCGAAGTCCTTCCCCCGCCCGACGGCCCGGAGCTCCAGCCCGGCCAGGTCCTCTAAACCAGCCTGAAGCGCAGCAGCGCCGCTATCCCCCCGAGCTCCCGGAGGCGCGAGGCCGCGGGCTCGCCGGAGATGTGCCAGACCTCGGCCCCGCCTTCCGTCGCCCGGTCGATGACTTCGGTGACCAGCCTCGGGACCTTGCGCATGGCGGTCTCCCCGCAGGCCGGGCACTTCGAGTCGGCCGGGCTCAGGAAGCCGCACCCGGGGCACTCGAACCCGGGTTCCTCGTGCCCCTCGAGGACCAGGAGCCCTGAGACGGCGCCCCGGCGCAGGGCACCGAGGGTCGCGGCCATCCCGGTGACACCCGTCCCGTCGGACTCGACGGCATCCTCGAGCTTCTTCATGAGCTGCTGGTCCCGCTTCGCGTTGATGCGGGCGACGAGTGACTGGCAGGCCTCGAGGACCTTGTCGGCCGGAGCCGCCACCTCGACCTCGACCTCGCCGGCGACGACGCGCTGGAGGGCCGGGTTCAAGACCTCCTTCAGGCCTGTCACGGATTCGGCCGGGCCGCCCAGGATGAGCATGTCGTACTCTCTCTCCCCGACGAGCTCCCGGACGGTGCCGGCCACCTTCTTGTAGTGCCTGAGGACGTGGTCGTCGATGTGCCGTTCGATGCGGCGCTCGTCGAACCCCGCGTACCCGGCTTCCTTCACCCGCTGGGGGACGTCGGAGGAGACGTCGAGCAGGGCGCGGACCCAGCCCATGTGGACGGCCAGGAGCCGCGCCTGGGCCCGGTCCACCAGCACGACCAGGTACCGGGGGTACTCGTCGAGCATGACCGCCAGCGGCCTGACGAACGGCGTCTCGCCGACGACGACCCGGTCCTTGACGGGATGAGGGAGGTCGACGACCTGCTCGTAGTCGGCGCCCGAGCACAGGAAGGCCGCGACCGAGCGCCCGGCCCGGACCCGGGCGTCGCGCACGATGCGCTCTAGGGCGGCCAGGTCCTGTTCCACGGACTGCCGCTGCTTCCGGGTGAGTTCCCGCTCCGCCAGCCCGGCTCTGGCCTCCCGGACCAGCCTGCGCAACACGCCCCGTCCGCCGGCGGCGAAGGCGCCGGTGACATCCAGGTACAGGGTCGTCACCAGGTAGGGCGAAGGGCGGTAGGTGCGCAGAGCCTCGACCTGACCGCGGGTCAGGACAAGCGTCCGCTCCTTGTTCAAGGGGCTCCGCCTCCTATCGTGACCGACCTCGGGTCGGATATGGACGATATCGGTCCCTTCAGTCCCTCGTCTCCCGGACGAGGGCGGCGACGGCCTCGACCGCGGCGTCCGTCTCCCCCTCGGTGTTGAAGAAGGCCGCGGAGAACCGCACGGCACGGAGCTCGGGCACCGGCCTGGTGACCACGCCGAAGCGCTCCAGGAGGGCCCGGTAGGCCTCCTCCCCTGACAGGCCCTCGAGGCGGCAGGAGACGATGCCGGTCATGAGGTCCTCGTCCGGCGGACGCGCCGGCCCCAGAACCGTGACGCCCTCGACCCCGGCCAGCCCCTCCCGGAGGCGCCGGGCGAGGGCGAGACTCCTCCTCCTCACCGTCTCGAGGCCCACCCGCGAGATGAAGTCCACCGCGGCCGGCCACGCGGCGTGAAGGGGGTAGCAGCGGGTCCCGAACTCGAAGCGCCGGCCGTCCTGACGGAGACGAAGGGAGCCTTCCTCGCTGTATTCCCAGGCCTCGGCGCTCCCGTCCCCGACGCGGTCGGGGACGAGCTCGACGAGGGCTTCCGGGGAGACGTAGAGGGCGCCGGTGCCGACAGGTCCGAGCAGCCACTTGTGGCCGTTCATGGCGTAGAAGTCACAGCCTATCTGGCGCAGGTCAAGGGGGAACTGGCCGACGGCCTGCGCGCCGTCGAAGAGGACCGGCACGCCCCGGGAGTGGGCGGCCTCGACTATCTCGCGGGCCGGCAGGAGGAGCCCTGTCATGCAGCTCACGTGACTGAGGGCCACCAGCCGGGTGCAGGGCGTGATACGGGCCGCCACCTCCTCCACGTTCCTGGGCCCGCTCTCCCAGGACAGGCGCGCTATCCTGACCCGGACACCCTTAGTCTGACGCAGGTGGAGCCAGATTAGAAGGCCGGCCGGATGCTCCTGGTCGGAGATGACGACCTCGTCGCCGGCGTCCCAGTCTATGCCCCGGGCCACGATGTTGATGCCGTCGGTGCTGTTCGAGGTCAGGGCAAGGTCCCGAGCCTCCACGCCGAGGAAGGCCGCCAGCCTCTCCTTCGCCGCCGCCGCGGCCCGGGCCTCCCGGAGGTAGACCTCGGGGTTCCCCGGACCCGCCTCCTGCCACTCGCGGTAGAGGGAGAGAAAGAGCTCGGTCACACGGCGAGGCGACGGCCCCAAGGTCCCGGTGTTGAGGTAGACCGAGCGGTCCAGGCCGGGAAGCTCCGCCCGCACCGCGGCGAGAGTCTCGGCGTCCAACAGCGGCGGGTTCCTCCTTCCGGAGTTCGCGGACGAGGGTTCCTGAAGGCGACGCCACCGACAGACTTCTCCCAGGCGGGGGAGTTCCCTCCCTCGCCGGGT
>DPMO01000053.1 GCA_003541445.1 Clostridiales bacterium
TCATCTTCAACGACAGTCTGCCCGAGCCCCTCAGGTTCATCAACGAGGAGGTCGACCGGGACGTCCTGGCCGACATCGTGGCCAGGTGCTACCGCATCTGCGGCCAGGCCACGACGGCGGCCATGCTCGACAGGATCAAGGACCTCGGGTTCGCCTACGCCACCCGGGCCGGGACGACCATAGCCCTCTCCGACCTCCAGGTTCCCATCTCCAAGGAGGAGATACTGGCCGAGGCCGACGAGAAGGTCGCGAACGTGGAGCAGCAGTTTCGCCGGGGCCTCATAACCGACGAGGAGCGCCGCCGCAAGGTCATCGAGATCTGGAACGAGGCCAAGGACACGGTCACCAACAACCTGATGAAGAGCCTCCAGGCGGACAAGTTCAACTCGGTCTACATGATGGCCCATTCGGGGGCGCGGGGCAATGTGAGCCAGATCTCCCAGTTGGCCGGGATGCGGGGCCTGATGGCCGACCCGGCGGGGCAGATCATAGAGCACCCCGTCAGGGCCAACTTCCGCGAGGGGCTGACGGTCCTCGAGTACTTCACCTCCACCCACGGCACACGCAAGGGCCTTGCCGACACCGCCCTGCGGACGGCGGACTCCGGCTATCTCACCCGGCGTCTCGTGGATGTCTGCCAGGACGTCATCGTCAGGGAGTGGGACTGCGGGACGACCTTGGGCATACCGGTCACCGAGATCCGGGAGGGCGCCGAAGTCATCGAGGACTTCAGGTCCCGCATTGTGGGCCGGGTCGCCCTCGAGGACATCAGGCACCCTGAGACCGACGAGGTCCTGGTCAGGGCTGACGAGGAGATAACCGAGGAGCTGGCCGACAAGATCATCGAAGCCGGCATCCGGAAAGTCGAGATCCGCTCGGTCCTCACCTGCCGCACCAAGCACGGTGTGTGCAGCCTGTGCTACGGCCGTGACCTGGCCACGGGCAGGATCGTCAACGCCGGGGAGGCCGTGGGCATAATCGCCGCCCAGTCCATCGGTGAGCCGGGGACCCAGCTGACGATGAGGACCTTCCACACCGGCGGTGTCGCCGGAGAGGACATCACTCATGGTCTCCCGAGGGTCGAGGAGCTCTTCGAGGCCCGCAAACCCAAGGGGCAGGCCGTCATCACCGAGATCTCCGGAACCGTCCAGTTCTCTGACAGCCGCGGGCGACGCGAGGTCATGGTCACGGCCGCCGACGGGGAGACGGCCACCTATGTCGTCCCTTACACGGCACGCCTCAAGGTCCATGACGGCCAGGAGGTCGAGGCAGGGGACAGACTGACCGAGGGACCGGTCAACCCGCACGACATCCTTAGAATCAAGGGGACGCGGGATGTCCAGCTCCACCTTCTCCGTGAGGTCCAGAAGGTCTACCGGATGCAGGGCGTCGACATCAACGACAAGCACATCGAGACGGTCATCCGGCAGATGCTGCGCAAGGTCAAGGTCGAGGACCCCGGGGACACCGACCTCCTGCCGGGCGGTCTGGTGGAGCGCTTCGACTTCGAGGAGGCCAACGAGAAGGTCCTGGCCGAGGGAGGCAAGCCCGCATCGGCCAAGCCGGTGCTCATGGGAATCACCAAGGCCGCCTTGGCGACGGAATCCTTCCTGTCCGCGGCGTCCTTCCAGGAGACGACCCGCGTCCTCACTGACGCGGCGATAAAGGGCAAGAGGGACCGCCTGCTCGGCCTCAAGGAGAACGTCATCATCGGCAAGCTCATTCCGGCCGGCACCGGGATGAGCTGCTACCGCAACATCCGCATCACCTGCGAGGAGGTTGAGGAAGAAGAGGGAGAGGTGGAGGTGCTCCTGCCGGAGGACATCGAGGCGCCTGGACCGGAGGAGGCCGAGGCGCAGCCGCCGGACGAGGGGGTCGCTCCGGGTGAGGGCGTCGGGGACGGCCCGGCGGCCGGGGAGCCGCCGGCCGCGGACGAAGACGCGGAAGGCGGGAACGAAGAGGCAGACGTGCCCCTCCCCGGTGAGGGACAGGTGGAGGACCGTCGGCCGACCGGGCCCGGGGCTTCCGCCGCTCCGGAAGCCGAAAGGTCTCGGGCCGACGACTAGCCAGAGAGGGCGGGGCGCGGCAGGCGGGCTTTGCGTTGACACTTTCAGGACCGGGTGCTAGAATAGGTGAGTGTTTGTCTGGCTTGACCCGGTTATTCCAGCTCAGGGGGAACGACTCAGTGTCGCTCTATGAGAGGCTTACCGGGGCCAAGACTAAGACCGTGGGAACAAAGCAGACGCTGAAGGCGCTCCAGAAGGACCAGGTGAAGGTTGTCTACGTCGCCCGCGACGCCGAAGAGCGCGTGGTGCGGGAGCTCCTGAGGCTCTGCGCAGAGAAGAACGTCGAGGTTGTCTACGCCGACTCCATGGCGAGGCTAGGGCAAGCCTGCGGGATCCAGGTCGGGGCGGCCTCCGCGGCCGTGCTCGAGGACTAGCAAGGAGGCCTGACCAGCTAGGGCGCTGACAACTGAAGAGTTTCTCGAAGGTCCTTTTTGTTCTCTTGGGAGGTGTTTCGTTGCCGACGATAAGTCAGCTGATCCGTAAGGGGAGAGCCCGCAAGCGGGAGAAGTCGAAATCGCCCGCCCTGCGCGGCAACCCTCAGAAGCGGGGCGTCTGCACGGTCGTGAAGACCATGCAGCCGAAGAAGCCCAACTCGGCCCTGCGGAAGGTGGCACGGGTGCGCCTGACCAACGGCGAGGAGGTCAGCGCCTACATCCCCGGTGAGGGGCACAACCTGCAGGAGCAC
>DPMO01000262.1 GCA_003541445.1 Clostridiales bacterium
GACGCTGGCCCCGCCGGGGCCCGTCAGCCAGACGGTGCCCGCCCTGACCGCCGCGTGGACCGCGGCGTCGATGACCTCCCGTTCCGCTCTGGGGATGGTGAGGGTGTCGTCGTAGTCGCCGCGCGGGACGGTGACCGTCCGCCCGCCGGCGAAGTAATCGTAGATGTCCCTGACCCTGATGACCTGTGCGGCCCCCGGGGCTTCCCTCTGTGCACCCTCAGCGCCCTCGTCCCCGGCCGGTGCCGGGGGCCACAGGTCCGGCAAGGCCCCCGGAGCAAGGAGGCCCGGGCGGAGCTCCGTGAGAGTCGCCGCCTGGGGCAGGACAAGTTCCAGGCTCGGGTCCTTCACCGCGACGTCGTCCGGCCTTTCCATCCAGAAGGTCCTCACCGAACGGTCGGGTCGGGTGTAGCGCATGGCGAAAAGGCCGTTCTCACACCCGGCTAGCAGGGTCTCGAGGACGGCCTTCTGGTCGAGCACCTTCGGCAGGTGGGGGTTCCACGCGAAGGCCGTGGCCAGGTCCTTGACCCTCCGCGACGTCTCTCCCTCCTGCCAGAGGTCGTACGGCCCGCCCGGGAGGAGGGCCTCGGCGGCGACAGGCGCGTCCTGGATGCGTGACCGGGGGTCGGCCTTGATGATGTTGAAGAGGGGCTCGGAGTCCACCTTCACCCTGAAGGCCTCCGGTCGGTTGTCCGAGGACGAGGTCACCACGATGCAGTAGGCCTGCTGGATTGCCCCCGGGATGGCCTCCCGGTCCTCGTCCCTCCGGGCCTTGAGGGCCGCCAGGTGCACCGGGTCGGTCACCTTCTGCCTTTCGAGCTCGGCCTCGACCTCCTCCCACCCCAGGTAGCGGCGCACACGGGTCCGGGCCACCTCGAGACCCTCGGGCGAGGGCACGGCGAGGACCACGGCGTTCCGGTAGGTCCGGGGCTTTTGCGGGCCTGTCTTCTGCTCGATGAAGCGCACCGCCTCGGGGCTGGGCCGGCCAGGCTCCGAGGCCGCCCGGGGTCCGAGGACGGCGTAGTGGAACTCCGCATCGTCCGGGATGTCGTCGGGGTGCTTCGGGAGCTTGTGGACCCTGGCCCCGGCCGCCGCCGCCCCGGCGGTGAGGGACTTAGTCTTCCCTATCTCCTCGACGAGCCTGGCCTCGACCAGTTCGGCCGGAAGGCGGGCGCAGGCCGCGTGGTGCATCTGGGTGAGGTTGGGCCGGGCGCCCAGACGCCAGCTCTTCGGGAGGAGCTTCTGCCCGTCGGGACCGGTCTCCACATCGCTCAGGCAGGCCTCGTCGAGGAACCACGAGTCCGCGGCCCAGCGTCTGAGGCCCTTCTCGAGCTCGATGCGGTCGGGGTTCGTGTGGCCGAGCAGGGCCAAGAGCTCACGGGTCACGGCCTTCTGCCCGACCGGCTGGGAGTGGAGGAAGGTCGCCAGGACGGCCTGTTCTATCTCCCGGTGCCTCAGGGCCGGGAGGTCCTCCTGGATCTGCCTGGCCTTGGCCAACTCGCCCTCGAGGATTCCGGCCCACTCCTGGCGCTTTCCGTCGTACTCCTCCGTCGAGGCCATGTTGGCCAGTTCCCGAGCCGCCCGGGACAGTTCGGTCTCGCCCGGCCGGCTCAGCAGGACGTTGAGGCCGACCAGCGGGCTCTCGTCCCAGGCTTCCGCGTCCCGCAGGGCCAGGGCGAAGGTCCGGAGGACGCCTCGTGTCCGCTGGAAGCTCTCGAGGTTGGTCCACTTGGTGTAGAGCACTTCCGTCAGGTCCGGGTGGAACGGGTAGCTCGCCAGGTAGCGCTCCTCGGCCTCTGGCCCCTGGCGCGCGGTGAGTTCGTCGAGGTTCCGGATGCCCTGGAGGGCCGCCGACACGTGCGGGCGGAAGGTCTCCCGGTCGCGAATCGAGTCCGGGGTGAAGAACCGCCTCCTCAGTATCTCGGCCACGTCGCGCTTGAGGACGGGCTGGATGCCTTCCTCCTTCTCGCGGCGGAAGATGGCCGACAGTTCCGTGGCTATCCTCTTGCCGAGGGTGTCGGACTTGCTCGGGTCGGTGGCCAGGAGGGAGGCGACGACGGCGCAGCGGTCGACGGCCGTCGCGGCCTGGGTCAGGTACTGGAAGAAGTTCGTCAGGCGGGAGAGCCAGGCCCCGTCGCGGCCGACCTTCTCGCGGGCGAACATGAGCACCTCGTCGATGAGGACGAGCGTGCCCAGGTCCTCCCTTGCGGGCATGGCCAGGAGCTGGCGCAGGAGGTTCTCCGCGGGGGCGCTCTCGCGCTCCTCGTCGCGCTCCTCGGCGTGAAGGAGCCGCAGCCCCTCGCTTCCCGCTATCTGGAAGGCGAGGACGCTCCAGGGATGCCTGAGCCAGCGCCGCTCCCCCTGCGGTGAGACGATCTCCATCCCCTTTTCGACGTCCAGCTTGTCGAAGGCCAGGACGGCGACCCGGGCCTGCGGCGGGGTCTGGCCCGCGTGCTCCGTGAACTCGCGCACCGCCGGCAGGTCGGGCAGACGTGAGGGGTCCTTGACGAGGTGGTAGAGGGTGATGAGGGCGTGGGTCTTGCCCCCGCCGTAGGTGAGCTCCAGCTGGCGCACGGCCCGTTCGCTCCGGCCCGCCAGGCGCAGGACGACCTCTTTGGCCAGTTCCCGGAGGTTGTAGGTCGGGTAGGTGAGGGAGAAGAACTCCCCGGGGTCCTGGTACACCCGGCGTGCCGTCCCGACGGCGACCTCGTAGAGGTCGGCCGCGAAGACGGCCAGCGAGAGTTCGCCCGACCGCAGGTCGTCGCGCAGCTTCACCACCCTGTGCCAGGGAGTCGGTGTCGTGCCGGTCATGGGACCCTCCCCCTCTCGTGCGCTCGAGCGGACCACTCAAACGTCCATGGGACCTCTGATCTGCTCGTACTGCGGACGTGTCCGGCGCGGGTCGAAGAGATGGTTGCTGATACTCTCGAGCAGGGTCCGCTCCTCGTTCCCGTTCTCGGCGAGTTCGATGAGGGCCTGGAGGAGCTGGCCGAACAGCCTGTGCCCCGCAAGGCCCCGCTCCCTCACGTAGTCGTCGACAGTCGTCACGTCGCCGGCCTTCCAAAGGTGCATGAGGCGGTGGACCTGGTCGATGAGGGGCACGGGCCTCCCGCCGTTCTCGTAGCCCATGCGCCTGCCGCGCCGCTCGTGCCAGCGCTTGAGCCTCACCGTGGGTCCGGAAGCCGCCTCGTTGCCGGCTTCCTCCGCGGCCTTCCCGGAGGACCCCTCTCCGGGCTCCTCGGGGCTGTGACCTTCATGCGCCTTCTTGGTCGGCTCCGTCTTCCTGGCGCGCCTCGACAGGAGGTCGTGGTCGGTGACCAGGGCCCGGTCCGAGAGGCCGCAGGACACGGCGTAGAGGATAGACGCCCCGCTGGGGGTGTCCGAGAAGCCGAAGCTCTGCCGGTGGAAGAGATAGTACGTGGTCACATCGTCGAGGCCGCCGCCTTCGGCCTCCTCGCTGTCGGGCGACAGCATCCTCCCGACGACGAAGTCGACCACGACCCGACGGACGTGGCCCAGGAACTCGCTCACCGTCATGAGTTCCGAAGGGCGGTCGGCCTTCTTCACCACTGGGTGGCGGCTGAAGACCTCGAGCGCCGGGCCGGTGGCGGCCCAGATGAAGTCGGGTCCGCGTATGCCCGCATCCCAAATCTCCCACAGGGCGGACTTCTGCGGTGGCCCCTTCCCCTCGCCGGCCCGGACACCCAGGAGCTTGACCCTCATGTCCTCCAGGACCTGGCGGTCCCATCCGGGGCGCGTCCCCGGAGGGCGCTTGCGGCAGACCAGCCACACCGAGGACGACAGCGCGGCCCCGGTGAGGGCGCGGGTCCGGTTGCCCATCTCCGTCTGGATGGGCCAGCTCGCGGTCACCACGAACCCGGCCCGGAGCATGGCCGAGACGAGGGCCTCCCAGGCCTCCGGGTTCTTCTGCGCGAAGACCACCACCAGGCGCCCTTCGGGGGTGAGGACCCGGAAGCACTCCCGGAAGGCCTTTAGGAGGCCCGCTTCGTAGGCCGCCCTGGATTTCTCGCGGTCCCCGCCGAACCGGCTGTCGTCGTCTATGAGCTCGCCCTCGCCCGTCTCATGGTCCCACTTCGGGCTGAGCTCACGGGAGAAGGCCCGGTCGACCTCTGCCGAGAGCCCCTGCAGGCTCCGGCGGAGCCAGACGTAGAAGAAGTCCATCGTGTCGGAGTAGGGGATGGCGTCGTAGTACGGCGGGTCGGTGAGGACCAGGTCCACGCTCTCGGGCTCCAGCGGGAGTCGGGTGGCCGAACCGAGGAGGACCCGAGGGGCGGGCCGCTCGCGGGCCGCCGCGGTGGTGTGCTCGGTGGCCCGGCAGACCCACTCCAGGCAGGCGGTGTAAGTCCCGGTCGAGCCTGAAGCGGGGTTCGGCTCTGCGAAATCCCAAGTGACTGGCAGCGCGAAACGCGTGAAGACGTTTCTCATCGACTCCCGCGTCGCGTCCCACGTCGACAGGGCCGCGTTGTAGTCGGCCAGCTTGTCCACGGCCAGGGCCAGGAGGCCGCCGACGGTCTCGAGCCATTCGGGCGGGTAGCCCATCCCGGCCATGGCCTCCCTGGCGGCTCGGGTGTGACGGACGAAGGTTGCGAGCGAGAGGAGCTGGCGCGGGCTGAAGAGCTTGCCCCACGCGTCGAACCCGTAGAGGGGCACCCGGATTCCCAGAGCTTCCTTGCCTGGCAGGGGCTCGGCGGGCACTCCGAAGGGGACCTCAGCGAAGGCTTCCTTCACCAGGGCGGCCGCCTCCGCAGCCCGTGCGACCTCCGCCTCTGTCGGCGGGCGGTACTCCTTGCCCCTCGGGCCCTCGACGACCACGGCCACGAGCCGCTCCCCGAGCCGGCCCGCGCGCCCCTCCTCGCGGAGGTCCTCCATGGTGGTGATGACCCCGCAGAGGGGACACCTCACTCCCGAACGGGACATGGTCCCGCGTGTCTCGACGTCAGCGTCAGGCTCGGAGTCGGACAGCCTGCGCACCCCGAAGCTCACTCTCGGCTCACCGGGCTGAGCCTGAAGCTCGAGGACGACCTTCTTTCGAGGCTTGCGGCAGAGCCAGCGGGTCTTCAGCAGAGGAACCTCGCCGCGGCAGTTCTTGCACGTGACCGTGCGGGCCCAGAGGTAGGCCACCGTGGTCCGTCCGTCCACGACCGGATAGAAACGCTCGAGGTCGGCCCTTGCCCGCTCCAGCACCCACGCGCCCCAGACCCGGACATGCCGGGCCAGGTCGGCCTCTGGCGCTGGGAAGAGGTCGGACTCCGGCGAGGCGAGGGCGAAGTCGGGAAGGGGCAGGGTCCTGCCGGCCAGGCGGTGCGGGTACTCCAGGGTGCACTTGAGGATGAACCAGGCCACGGGGTTGATGTCCATGGCTATGGCCTCGCAGCCCAGCCTCATGGCCTCGAGGGGGATGGAGCCGCCCCCGGCGAACGGGTCGAGGACCCTGGGGGGGCGCCCGCCGAAGGCCTTGCGGACCTCCTCGCGGAACCAGTCCAGGTCGGGGCTCGACTCCCGGCCCCAGTGGAGCACCCCGCCCTGCGTCTCCTCGCGCGGCGCCTCCGCGGTCTTCCCGGCGGTCTTGTTGCACTTTCTCCTCTGGACCACCCGGCCGCCGAGCCTCTCGATGAGGCGGTTGCGCTCGTGGCGGTCCGCCGGGGCCGGCAGCAGTGAGGCGATGAGAGCGGCTCTGCAGGCCGCGAGCGGCCGACGGGCGGGCCAGATGTGCAGGGTGGAGATGTGCCCGTGCCGCACGTTCTTCTCGTGCAGAGAGTCCAGGGACGCCTGTCTGAGGGGGAACGCCGTCTCTATGAGCCGCGGGCCGTCCGGACGGCCGCTGTCGCCGGTCGAACTCACCCCACCACCGCCGCTTCGATGACCTGGGTCTCGTTGATGACCATGCTTCCCTTGGCCCGCGCCAGCAGCTGGTGGAACGGGTCGTTCACCCGGACCAGGCGGGGCCGCGGGCTGGCGCAGTCGTAAACGACGTAAAGCCAGTACCTGGACCCGAGGTTGCAGGCCCGCGCCCACTCGTTCGCGGTCACCTCGACCTGTCCTCCCCGGGCCCGCCCCTTGACCTCGATGGCCATCGTCTGGCCGTCGGGGCGGACGGACAGGAGGTCGAAACCGGGGCGGTCGCCGAGCCCCGCCTCCCGCGCCCTGTCGGGAGTCGACACATCCTGGACCCTCGCCCCCAGAGCCTCCTCGTAGCTGACGGCCACACTCATGGCGACGGCCTCCACCTTGGCCTCATGGTGCAGCCGCTCCTCGGGGTCGCCCGACGGGACGACCAGCGCGTGGGCCAGGAAGACCACCTCTCCTGGAGCCACTAGGTCGGCCTCCCGCTCGAGTCTCGCCGTGACCTGGGCGTGCCGGCGGAGGACCCCCTCCTGCTGCCTCTTGACGGCCTCCAGCTGCTTCTCGGCCTCGCGGTCTCCGGCCTGGACCCTCTTCCACAGCCTCCTGCGGCGCTCGGCGAGCTCCGCCAGCCTGAGGTTGTGGCCGCGTTCAACACTTGCCCTCCGCTCGGCCAGCCTCTCCAGGAGCTTCTGCCGGAGGTCGTCCGCCCGCTGGGCCGCGACCTCGTTCCGTGCCCACGCCCTGGCTTCCTCGCGGTACCGGTCCGGGACGGCGGCCAGTCGCCCCGTGGGCCGCACCCCCGCCGCTCCCCGGAGGAGGAGGAGGTGTTCGACAGGGCACACCTCGAGGCTCCCGTCCTCCTCCTGCCGCAGGCCCACGAGCCTCTCCTCCAGCAGCTCCTCCCGCTCGAGCCCCTCGACCTCCGGGTCCGCCCTGCGGACCACGGACACCAGGGCGAGGTGGAAGAGGTAGGGGGACCGGGCGTAGGGGTCGAGGAAGACCCCTCCCCGGAGGGCCTCCCCCTCGAGGGTCCGGCAGACCAGAGCCCGGAAACGTTCGAAGAACGGCTCCCCGGGTCTCAGGAAGACGACCTTCGCCTCCGGGGACGGCCGGTGCACCGTGAAGATGTTGCGGCGGTCTTCCGGGTACTGCTCCAGGGCCGGCCACAGAGGCTCGAGAGCCCCGGGGCGCAGCGGCCGGAAGGAGAAGGTGCCCCCGAGACTCCCGTGGATTCCGAGACCGACGAAGGGTGCGGCAGCCCCGACGAAGCGGCGCACGTAGCCGGGGAGCAGGCGGCGCAGGCTTTCGCGCTCGAGGTGCTCCTGCTGCTCGGAGAGCTCCTCCCTCACGTCCTGACCTTCGCCGTAGAGCTCGCGCTCACGGGTCCGGAGGGCCTCGATTCGTTCCTTCGTCAGCCGCGCCTCGATGGCCTCGGTCGCCTCCCTGAGCCCGGCGTCGGTGACGGCCAGTTCCATGTAATGCCTGAGCGAGAGGCCCTCGAAGAGGCGGCCCACGACGTCGAAGACCTTGTCCGTCCCCAGTTCCTGCCGCATCCGTTCGAGCTTCTCGAGGAGTGTCCGCAGCACCCGGCCCTCGCGCGTCTGGCCGGCCACGAGGTTGACGATGACGACCGGGTCGTGCTTCTGCAGGTACCGGTGGATGCGGCCCATCCTCTGCTCCAGGCGGGCCGGATTCCAGGGGATGTCGTAGTTCACCATGCGCCAGCAGAACTGGAGGTTGATTCCCTCGCCCGCCGCGTCGGTCGCCACGAGGTAGGTCGCGCCCCCTTCGACGGCCGGGGTCCGGAAGAACTCGACCTGGGCTTCCCGCTCCCTCGCGGTCATGCCGCCGTGGATGCGGGCCACCCGGTCCGTGTAGCCGATGGCCTCGAGGCGCTGCACGAGGAACTCGAGGGTGTCCCTGTGCTCGGTGAAGATGATGAGTTTCTCGTCGGCCGCACGGGGGTCCCGGAGCACCTCCAGGAGCCTGTCGAACTTGGCTCCGCTTCCCGTCTCGTGGACCTCCCCCGCGAGGGCGAGGAGCTCCTCCAGCCTGGCCTTCTCGGCCTCCAGGTCGGCCGGGTCGAGGGCGGCGACCCCTCCCAGGAGGCGGTCCTCGACGACCTCGCCGCCCTCCCGGCCGTCTTCCGCTTCCTCTTCGTCGGCCGTGGTCTCCTCGTAGGGGTCGGGCACCTTGTCCAGGGCGTCCTGGTCGGCCTTGAGCTCCTCGAAGGTGATGCGTCCCGTGCGCAGGTCCGTGATGAGGCGGTCGAGCTTGTCGATGCGTCGCCGGAAGGACTTGATGAGGGCGTAGGTCGAGCTCGCCAGCCTGCGCTGGAAGACACTCATCGCCAGGCGGGCCGCGGAGCGGTTGAGCATCCGTGCCCGGCTGTAGTACCTCTCGATGTACTTCGTCGTCTCTTCGTAGAGGCGCCGTTCCTCAGGGGTCAGCTCGTAGCTCAGCGTGTCGGACACCCGCGTGGGGTAGAGCGGTCGGCCCTGGAAGTCGACCATCTCTTCCTTCGTCCGCCGGATGAAGTGGCGCCGGCGCTCCTCGGGCGGGTAGGCGCGGAAGGCCTCGAAGGTGGCCAGGGCCTCCGGCTCCAGAAGGCGCCAGAGGCAGTAGTAGGGGAAGTCCTTGCCCATGTGGGGCGTCGCCGTGAGGAGGAGCAGGTGTCGGGCGTGCCATGGCAGCCGCCAGCGCGGCTCCGTGACCTTCACCCCGGCGAGCGCCTCGGCCAGGCGGTAGCGGTCGGTCTTGCGGATGTAGCCGTCGGCGTCCTGCCTGGCGGACAGCTTGTGGGCCTCGTCGAAGACGACGAGGTCGTAAGGCTCCACGCAGGGCTCGGCCAGTCGGGAGAACATCCGCTGGCCGGCCAGAGTGTCGACACTCACGATGACGAGGTCGGATCCCTCTCCCTTGAAAGGGTTGTCCGCGACCGCGTCGGCGCCGCTCAGGGCGCGGGCCGGCAGGCTGAACAGGGTGCGGAGCTCGCGCTCCCAGTTGTTCACGAGGCCCGCTGGCGGGACGATGAGCACCCGCCGGAGAAGCCTCCGGCTCACCATCTCCCGGATGTAGAGGCCGGTCATGATGGTCTTGCCCGCCCCGGCGTCGTCGGCCAGCAGGAAGCGAAGGGGTGACTGGCGCAACATGCGACCGTACACGGCGGTCCGCTGGTGGGGGAGAGGGTCGATCAGGGAGACCTCGGCGCCGAAACCCGGGTTGGCCAGGTGGCCGTAGCCGAGCCGGTGGCCCTCGGCCACGACGCGCACGGCTTCAGGGTCGGCGCCGAAGTCGATGTGCGTGTCAGACTCTGTCACCGGAAGCTCCACGGTCACGCGTACGGTGTCGAACGAAGGTTCAATTCACCCCCTCTCGCGGAAAACCCTGCCATCGGCGGTCCTGGCGGCGGCACGGAACGGAGACGGACCGAGACCGAACGGAGGCGGTTTTCACATGGACAGGGGAAGGTTCACAAGGCTCACCGGACCGGTCTTCGCCGGCACGAGCGCCGACGGGGGGACCTGCGCCGGCTTCGTCAGGACGGCGATGGGGGCTCTCGTCATCGACGCCTTCCTCACGCGGGAGGACGGGCGGGCGCTCCTGGAGGCGGCCCAGGCCGAGGCCCGACGGGTCACGGCCGTGG
>DPMO01000154.1 GCA_003541445.1 Clostridiales bacterium
CCGGCGGCGCCGGCCGCGTCTGCCGGACCGCCCGTGCCGGCGGCGCCGGCCGAGCCCTCTCGAGCCGCTTTGTCACGCACTGGCACTCTGCTTCGCCTCCAGGACCTCCAAGGCCGGTCTCACGTCGGTGAGGTGTCTACGGAACCACGCCTCCGGCCGGCCGATGCCGAGGGCCAGGCACGCCAGCTCGGTGAAGAAGAACACCGGCAGCGGCGGCTCCCCGGGGCCGGGCTTCTGGCGCGAGTCGAGGTTCATCATGCACAGCGGGCAGGCCGTGACGAGGGCGTGGGCCCCCGCCCCGCGGGCCGCCCGGACGATACGGCCCGTCAGCTCGGAGACGAGCCCGCTCTCGGCCACGGCCATGGACTGGCCGCAGCAGTCGGTCTTGTACGACCACCGCACAGGCTCGGCCCCGAGAAGGGTCATGAGCTTGTCCATGCTCTCCGGATGCTCCGGGTCGGGCTCGAAGCTGACGACCTCCGAGGGGCGCACGAGGAGGCACCCGTAGTAGCAGGCGACCTTGAGCCCTGTCAGGGGCCTCTCGACCCCGGCCCGCAGACGGTCGGCCGCCTCCTGGCGGCCGAGCACCTCCAGCGGGTGCCGCACCGCGACATTCCCTTCGAAGGGGCGCCCCATGACCTCGGCGACCTCGCGGCCGAGCTCGCGGCCCCGCTCACCGCCCTCCCGCACCTCGTGCTCGGCGAGGCGGAAGGCGCTGTAGCAGGCCGCGCAGGGGACGAGAAGCTCCACGGCCCCGCCGGTGGGCCTGTCCCACGTCTCGGCCTGCCTTTCCGCGAGGATGAGGTTCCGCAGGGGCAGGGCGGCGCCCAGGAACTCGCTCTGGGCGTGGGCCGGGGTCGCCCCGCAGCAGTTCCAGTCGGAGAGCTCCTCCCAGGCGAAGCCCAGGGCTCCGAGGAGGGCCTGCATCGACTCGTTGAACTCCTCGGCCGTGCTGTGGAGGGAGCACCCGGGGTAGTACAGGTACCTCTCGTTGCCGTCCGTCCGCTCCGTCACGTGTGCCCTCCCCTCCCTTCGACCGCTCCGGCCCGGCCGAACCTCCTCCTGAGCCGGGTCTCTCTGGCCTTCGCCCGGCGGAAGATGGCCGCCACCTCGCCCCGGCCCTTGATGCCGTCAGGGGCGACCTTGAGCTTGCCGCGGCTGAGCATCCTGAGGCCGAGGCCGAGGTCGTCCAGGGCCGCGCCCGGGACCGCCAGCTTGTAGAGGGCGATGGACCCGAGTTCGTGGGCCCGTCCGAGAGCCGCCACCGTGGCCAGGAAGGCCCTGTGGAAGGTGCGCACGCGCCTGCGCCCGAGCGGCACGCCGGCCGCCGCGGCCATTACCTTGAGGCAGTCCATCACCGTCGCCGGGTCCACGTCGTTCGGGCAGCGCTCACGGCAGGTCCTGCAGCTCGCACAGAGCCAGATGGCCGCCGACCGCAGGGCCTCGTCCCTGGCCCCGAGCTGGACGAGCCGGATGATCTCGTGGCATTGAAAGTCCATGCTGAAGCCGGCCGGGCATCCGCTGGTGCACTTCTTGCACTGGTAGCACCGGCTGACCATCCGGCCGGCCAGGTCCTCCACTTCCCGGACGAAACCGGGGGACAGGGGGACCGGGCGTCCCTCGGAACCGGGCAGGTAGAGCTCTACCGCACCCGAACCCATGTGTATCACCCTCACTTCGGGCGGAGAGGCCGCACGGCGCCCGGGGCGCGGCGCCCGGGGCGCGGCCCCCCGCCGTCTCTGTCGCCGTCGCCCCCTCGGGTCGGGTCCGACTCCGGCGGGGGCTGACTGAGACCGCCGCCCCTAGGCCCCGCGGCCCTTGTAGACCTTGAGGTAGCTGTCGCAGTAGATGTCCTTGTTGAGGATGATCCTGGCCGTGGCGATGGTGTCGATGAGCTCGTCGTCGCATACGTTCAGGATGGCGGCGTCGAGGCCGGCCGCCATGGCCATGGCCAGGAAGGTCCGGTCGACCAGGGAACGGTTGACGCACTTCTGGGAGACGTTGGACAGCCCGACGACCGTCTTCGGAGCCGGGTTGGAAAGCAGCGGGACCTGTCTCAGGGTCTCGAGCACCTCGGGGGCGTGGTCCTGGGCGACGTTCACCGGCAGGATGAGGGGGTCGATGAAGAGGTCCTCCAGCGGGACCTCGAACTCCGTCGCCGCGGCCACGATCTCCATGGCCAGGGCCAGCCGGTTCTCCGCGTTCTTGGGGATGCCCTTCGCATCCATGGCCAGGCCGATGACCGAGGCTCCGAACTTCTTGGCCATGGGGAGGACACGCTCGAGCTTCGGCCGGTCGGCCGGCACGGAGTTGATGAGAGCAGGCTTCTTGCAGTGCTCCAGGCCGGCCTCGATGGCGTCGTAGTTGGTGGAGTCGAGGCAGAGGGGAACGTCGACCACTTCCTGGGTCGTCTCGACCAGCCAGACCATGGCCTTGACCGGGTCCTCGGCCGCCGGGCCGACGTTCAGGTCGAGATAATCGGCGCCGGCCTTGACCTGCTTCTCGGCCCACTCGTGGATGGGCTTCTTGTCGCCCTCCTTGATGGCCCGGCCGATATCCCGGAACATCCCGTTGATCCTCTCACCGATCAGGATCATCAGTCAGGGACCTCCAATCTCTTTATACACCGGATTTCCAGGGCGCGAGGCACAATTTGTGCTCTCGTGCACAAAGTCGCAACTTTCAGGCACCCGGAAGCCGGCACCCGGAGAAACCGGGTCCGTCCGCCGGGTCCGGCTTCCCCGCCTCTACTTCTTCATCAGCTGGTCGATGGCCCGTCTCGTCAGCTCCACCGACCTCGGGTGCCGGAGGACGAAGATGTGACCGCCGGCCTGCACGAAGCCTGCCGCGGTCATGGCCTCCCACATCACCGCGCGCTCGGCGAGGTCGCCCCAGCCGGGGAACTCGTCGGCGCCCGCGTTGGCCTCCTTGGCCCGCCCGGCCTCATGGCCGACGGTGCAGATGATGGGCATCGAGAGCATCGTGTCGCCGGTCAGGGCGCCGAGGCGCATGCGCTCCATGATGGAATAGGTGTACTCGATGCCGTAGCCGAGAGCGCCCACGGAGGGGTCGATGACGATACGGTCCAGCGGCAGGTTCATCTCGTTGATGAGGATGTTGAGCTGCTT
>DPMO01000080.1 GCA_003541445.1 Clostridiales bacterium
CCCCGGAGCCGCCGCAGGATGAGCCGGGGGACGGCTAAGTGAAGGACCTCGTCCTGGTCGCGGCCCGGGGGGCCCGGCTCGCGGGGTGGCTCCTGGCCGGGCTCCCCGCGGCCGCCATCGGCCTGGCCTTGGCCAGGCGCAGGGCCGTGGCCGGCTTCCGGGCCGCGCTCCGGGAGATGGGTCTTCCGCGCGAGGCCGTGGAGACCCTCGCCAGGCACTACCCCCGGCTCACGTTCGGCCTTCCCGCCGCCGACGTCACCTTGAGGCCACGCAGGTCATCCCCTTCCCGTCGAGCTGGAAGTACGGGGCACCGGCGCACGTGAGGCACAGGTCCCCTTGCGGACCCGGGACGGCCCTCGGGGCCATGACCCTCTCGCCGCACCGGGCGCAGGTCCTGCTCTCGAAGATGGGGGCGTACTCCGGCAGGGCCACCTCGACGTCCCTCTCGGTCTCGAAGAGGGTCTCGGCCGGCAGGTTCACGACCTTGAAGGAGACCTCGGTCCAGGCCTTCTTGAGGGCCTCCCGGTCCTCGGCGGACCCTTCTCGTCTCACGACCACCTTCTCGAAGAGTTCGGCGGCCTCCGGGGAGTGCTCGGCGACGAAGTTCTCGGTATCCCGCAGGCGCAGGCGCAGCCCGCGCCCTCCCCGCCTCACGACGGTCACCGCCGTCTTCCCGAGATCCCTGAAGACGAGGGCGTTGTTGCCGAAGGTGCAACCTGTCGCGCACTGGATGCCATCGCTGAAGCAGCTGTTGGTCTCCACGACGGCCACCAGGTCCTCCATGCCGTCGGAGTCGAGTCCGAGCTCGAGGAGGGCCTCACCCCCCGCCCGCACTCCCAGGGCCAGGAAGGGGCAGTAGTGGCCGTGGAGCTCGCCCGCCCGCAGGAGGAGGCCCTCCCAGTCCCCGGCGAGGATGAGCCTCTCCACCGCAGTCCTGGGCCGCTGACGCAGGTCTTCCTTTCCCGAAGTCAAGTCCTCACTTCCCTTCGAGGTTCCAGAGTTCCGTCACCGGTGCCCCGGTCTGTGTCGGGAGGCCCCTTCCGCCGCCGGCCGTCGACCCGGGCCCCGCGGAGCGGGAGCCGTGCCCCCGTCCCCCGCGGCCGGGCCGCGCCCGCGGGCCGGGACGGGCGCCCGGCTCAGACCGGCTCCTCCGGTATCACGACGATCCTCCCGCCGCACCGGACCACGTCGGCCTTGACCCCGTAGGCAGCCTCGATGTTGGCGGGGGTCAGGACCTCCGGGTCGCCGGCGGCGAAGACCTGGCCGTCCTTCAGGATGGCAATCCTGTCGCTGTAGCGGGCGGCGAGATTCAGGTCGTGGATGGCCATGACCGCGGTCATGCCGGTGGCCCTGACGCGGTCCCTCAAGACGCCGAGCACCTCGAGCTGGTGCCGGAGGTCCAGGCTGCTGGTGGGCTCGTCGAGGAGCAGGACCTCGGACTCCTGGGCCAGGGCCCTGGCCAGGACGACCTTCTGCCGCTCTCCCCCGCTGAGTGTCGTCACGTCCCGCATCGCCAGGTGCCCGAGCCCCAGCGCCTCGATGGCCTCGGCGACCACCTCGAGGTCCCTCGCCCCGACCCTCCAGCCCATGTGGGGGCGTCGACCGACCAGGACGGCGTCGAAGACCGTCACCGGGAACCCCCTGGTCTCGGCGTGAGGGACGTAGCCTATGACCCTGGCCAGCCGGACGGGGTCGAGGGCGGCGACATCCTTCCCGTCGATGAAGACCGCGCCGGCCCTCGGCCTGAGGATCCTGTCCACACACCTCAGAAGGGTACTCTTGCCGGCGCCGTTCGGGCCGACGACGCTCAGGACCTCGCCCGGGCCGGCGCTGAGGGTGAGGTCCTCCAGCACCGGGGTGCCGTCATAGGCCACGCGGATGCCCCTGACCTCGAGCCTCACCAGAACTCCCTCCCTCTGGCCACGAGGTAGATGAAGAGGGGGGCTCCCAGGAAGGAGGTGAGGATGCCGACGGGCAGGACGAGCGGGGCGAACAGGGTCCGCGCCGCCGTGTCGGAGGCGAGGAGGAGGGTCGCGCCGACGAGGGCCGAGAGCGGGACGAGGAAGCGCTGCTCCCCTCCGCTGACCTTGCGGACCATGTGCGGGACGACGAGTCCTACGAACCCGATTATCCCGACCAGGGAGACGATAACGGCCGTGGTGAGGGACGAGGCCACCATCCCCCACGTCCTCACCCGCCTCACGTCGACGCCCAGGCTCTTCGCGGTCTCCTCCCCCGCGTCGAGGGCGCTGTACTTCCACCTGTTGGCGGTGAGGTAGGCCGCCGCGGGAAGCGTGACCGCCGCCATGAGGCCGAGGTCGTTCCACGTGACCCGGCCGATGTCGCCGAACGTCCAGAACACGAACGCGGCCAGCTCGACGTCGTCGGCGAAGTACTGCATGGCCGCCGTCCCTGCCGTGAAGAGCGAGCCCAAGGCCACTCCCGCGAGGACCATGGACTCCGGGGTCGCGCCTCTCAGGCCGGCGATGAGGAGGACGGCGAAGGTGGCGAGGAGGGACCAGAGGAAGGCGGAGACAGTGACGATGTGGAAACTTCTCAAGACGACCTCGTCCGCCGGGGTGCTGCCGAGCGTCCCCGCGTCGAGGACGATGATGGCGAAGGCCGCCCCGAAGGCCGCCGCGTGGGATATCCCGAGGGTGAAGGGAGAACCCAACGGGTTCCGCAAGACGCTCTGCATGGCGGCCCCGGCGACGGCCAGCCCGGCGCCCGCGACCGCAGCGCC
>DPMO01000019.1 GCA_003541445.1 Clostridiales bacterium
AGCGGAGGCTGGCGGCGGCACGGCTGGCCGGCCTGCGGAGGGTGCCGGCGGTCGTCCGGGAGTTGTCCTCTCGGGACATGGCCCTCATGTCGCTGCTGGAGGAGCTCCAGACAGGGGAGTTCGACGTCATGGAGGAAGCCGAGGGCTACAGGAGGCTCAGCGAGGAGTTCGGCCTGACTCAGGCGGAGATAGGCCGGGCGGTGGGTAAGAGCCAGTCCACCATCGCCAACAAGCTGAGGCTTCTGCGGCTTCCCGAGTCGGTGCGGCGGAGGGTCTCGGCCGAGGGGGTCAGTGAGCGGCACGCCCGGGCCCTTCTGGACCTGCCGGATGAGAGGCTACAGCACAGGGTTCTGGACGAGGTGAAGGCCTGCTCGCTGTCAGTCAGGGAGACCGAAGAGAGGATTCGGGCCCTCCTGGGGACGGCGCCCGCCGACGGACCGAGACGGAGCGGCGGGAGAGCCGGCAGGACGACCGGGGAGGAGCCGGCGCCGTCCGCCGGCGGGCGGCAGGTCGCCTGGCGGGGATTGGGCCAGGTCAGCGACAGGAGGGCGATTCGGGCCTTCCGCGACATAAGACTTTTCCTGAACACCTTCAGACGCGCGGTCGACATGCTCAAGGAGGCGGGCATCCCCGCCGAGATGACAGAGGCGGAAGCCGGCGGCTGTCTGGAGATCAGGGTGCGCATCCCGACCGCGGGG
Source organism: Clostridiales bacterium (assembly GCA_003541445.1). GTDB lineage: Bacteria > Bacillota > Sulfobacillia > UBA995 > UBA9673 > UBA9673. The sequence continues at coordinate 699 of DPMO01000019.1, forward strand.
GGCTACTCGGCCGCCTCCGTGCGGGCCGGCGGGGCGCGAAAGGTTCCCCCGGAGGGGGGAGGGTGACGCGTGGGTAAGGTCATCGCCGTCGCCAACCAGAAGGGCGGCGTGGGGAAGACGACCACATCGATAAACCTGGGGGCCTGCCTGGCCCGGGCCGGCAAGCGGGTCCTTCTCATAGACCTCGACCCTCAGGGTCACGTGTCGAGTGGTCTGGGAATCGAGAAGAGCTCCATCAACGAGTGCATGTACGACGTGATCATCAACAACCTTCCCCTCGACCGCATCATCCGGAGGACGGCCTTCGAGAATCTCTGGGTCGCCCCCTCGACGATCGACCTCGCCGGGGCGGAACTCGAGCTCGTGCCTGCGATTTCCCGGGAAACGCGGCTGCGGGACAGCCTTGAGGATTGCCGCGGACGGTACGACTTCGTGCTGGTCGACTGCCCGCCGTCCCTGGGTCTTCTGACGGTCAACGCCCTGACGGCGGCCGACTCCATCCTGGTCCCCATCCAGTGTGAGTACTACGCCTTGGAGGGGCTGAGCCAGCTGATGAACACCATCCACCTCGTCCGCACGCACCTCAACCCCAAGCTGCAGCTCGAGGGTGTGCTTCTGACCATGTACGACAGCCGGACGAACCTTTCGAGTCAGGTCGAGGACGAGGTCAAGAGGTACTTCCGCGAGAAGGTGTACCGGACGATCATTCCGAGGACGGTGCGCCTGAGCGAAGCTCCAAGCCACGGCCTGCCCATCATCTGCTACGACCCCGGGTCGAGGGGAGCGGAGGTCTACATGGAGTTGGCGAGGGAGGTCATGGGCAGTGCGTAAGCGCGGACTCGGCCGTGGTCTCGACGCCCTCCTGCCTCCCGCGGAGGACGGCGCTCGGGAGGGGGACATCAGGGAGATACCGGTCAAGGATATCGTCCCGAACCGCCTTCAGCCGCGCCACAGGTTCGACCCTGACAGGCTGGCCGAGCTGGCTGCCTCCATCAAGCAGCACGGAGTGGTCCAGCCGGTCATCGTCCGAAAGGTGGACGGCGGGTACGAGCTGGTGGTCGGGGAGCGCAGGTGGCGCGCGGCGCGCCAGGCGGGCCTCGCCACCATACCCGCGGTGGTCAAGGACGTCTCGTCCGACGGGGAGGTCATGGCCGTCGCCCTCGTCGAGAACCTGCAGAGGGAAGACCTGAACCCGCTGGAGGAGGCCTCCGCCTACCAGTACCTTGTCCAGGAGCTGGGCCTGACCCAGGAGGAGGTCGCCGAGAGGGTGGGGCGCAGCCGGTCGCAGGTGGCCAACACCCTCAGGCTTCTCAACCTGGACCCGGAAATCCAGGAGGAGATCCAGGCCGGCGGCTTCAGCATGGGCCACGCCAAGGTGGTGCTCTCCCTTCCCGACCGGCAGAAGCAGTTGCGCCTGTTCCGGCTGGTGATGAAGAAGGGCCTTTCCGTGCGCCAGGCGGAGGAGGAGGCCAGAAAGCTGCTCGCCGGGGAGCGTCCGCGGAGACAGAAGGAGCCCGGCCCGTCGCCCTTCGCGGAGATCGAGGCCCGGATGAGGGACGCCCTGGGCACGAGGGTCGTGGTGAAGGGCAAGGCCACGCGCGGCCGGGTGGAGATCGAATACTACTCGGCGGAGGATCTCCAGCGCATCGTGGACCTCATCTCGGGGAGTCATCCTTAAGGGCGTCCGGGGAGCCGGCGGCGGGGTTTCGCCAGTGTTCCACGTGGAACACGCCGCTGCCGACACCGTTCGACATAGAAACCGCAGGTATATAGCGCTGGAAAATAGGCCCTCCCGACCCTCCCGCGCAAGGGTCCGGGGAAGGAATCGGCCTCCAGGGACGAGAATACCTAGGCGGTTTCCCCCATTCAGGCGGGGTCCTGTTTTCTCTCTTCGGGGAGCGGTGGCGGCTTGGCTCGCAGGGACCGGAACGTCTTCACCATCATGATCGTCCCTCACGCAGAGACGAAGGTCTTCACCTTCCGCCTCAGCACCTTGGCCTTTCAGGCCATCTGCTACGGGTTCGTCTGTCTCTTCCTTTTCATGATGATCCTCGCCCGGTCGTACCAGACCATGGCCGCGAACATGTGGGAGCTCGAGGAACTCCGCCTGGTCAACCGCGAACAGCGCGAGCAGATAGAACAGCTCGTCAAGGAGGCCAGAGCCCTCCAAGAGCGGATGATGATTCTCGACGAGCTCGACAAGCAGGTCCGGGAGATGATGAAGCTCGAGTCCTATGACGCGGACGACCACTCCGTGGCCCTGTCCTCGTTCCCGGGAGGGGGCTCAGACACCGGGCTGGCGGTGACCGCCTCTATGGGTGGGGTCGGCGGGGGGCGCCTCCCCCAGGCCGGGGGTGTGGGGGTCGTCAGCCGGAAGGCCATCCAGGACGCCCTCCACGCCCGCAGCATCCTTGAGAGCATCGACAGGGAGATGACCGTCAGGAGCCAGAGCCTGCACGAATTGCGGCGCCTCAT
>DPMO01000104.1 GCA_003541445.1 Clostridiales bacterium
CAGGTGCTCGAGGGCGCCCTCGTCCGGCTCGAGGCCCAGCTCCTTTCCGGCATCGAGGCCGTGCTCTCAGGGCTCTTCGGCGCGGTGTCGGGGCTCCTGGTCCTGGTCCTGGCGCCTTTCTTGGCCTTCTATCTCCTCAGGGACAGGGACGTCATAAGGGAGTCGGTCCTGTCGGTCATCCCCGTGTCGGCTCAGGGTGAGGGGCAGCGGGTGCTCTCGGAGATGAACCGTGTGCTGGCCGGCTTCATCCGGGGCCAGTTGCTCGTCGCCCTCATCGTCGGCACCCTCGTCGGCGTGGCCACCGAGCTCCTGGGCCTCCGGTTCTCGGCCGTGCTCGGCGTCATCGCGGGCCTGACCAACATCATCCCCTACTTCGGCCCGGTCATCGGGGCCCTCCCGGCGGTGCTGCTCGCACTCCTGGAAAGTCCGCTGCTGGCCCTCAAGACGGCCGGGGCGTTCTCCATCATCCAGCAGGTCGACAGCCTCTTCATCACGCCGCGCGTCGTCGGGGGACAGGTCGGTCTCCACCCGCTCGTCGTCATCTTCTCTCTCCTGGCCGGGGCCCAGCTCTTCGGCTTCGTCGGAATCCTTGCCGCTGTGCCCGTCGTCGCGGTGTCGCGGGTCTTCGTCCGCTATCTCTTTCATAAGCTGGTCACCGACTGGTCGCGCTGACCTTATGGGTCGGTTGCGGTTGACACTTGATGGTGACTGTAACTATAATTGGCCAGCCCCGGCCTGCCGGTGTGGGCCGGGAGGGAGGCGGTCATAGCCTCTGCGCCGGAAGGGAAACATCTTCAAGGCGGAACCGACGAAGGGAGGACTACGGGTGGGCGAAGAGTTTGACGAGGACTGCGAAGTTATCGTCCTGACCGACGAGGACGGGGAGGACCACGAGTTCGAGCTCATCGAAATCATCGAGGTCGATGACAACGAGTACGCCGTCCTCGCCCCTCTCGACGAGGATTTAGAGGAGGAGGGCGAGACCGTCATCCTGCGCGTTGAGACCGACGAGAACGGTGACCGGGTCTTCTGCGACATCGAGGACGACGAGGAGTGGGAGAGGGTCGCCGAAGCCTACGAGTCCTGCCTTCTTGACGAAGACGAGTTGGACGACTGGGAGGAAGACGACGAGGAAGAGGAAGAAGACCTGAGAGAGTGAGAGTTCCCCTCCTGCGGACCGACCTGGGCCCGCCCTCCCGGGGCGGGCCCTTCGCTCTTGCGCGCGGCAGGGAAAGACCCGAGAGACCGCGAAGCTCCAGGCGGCACCGCGCCGGCAGTGTAGCCGGCACTACAACCGGCGCCAAGGCCGAGGACGGCCGGGCCGGGCAGAGGAGGTATGACCGAGTGCGGCAGGTCGGGTGTCGCGTCCGCGGGCTGCTCTCGGACCTCGGCGCCGCCGTCAGGCCGGTGCTCGCCGGCCTGGGTCGCCGCCTCCGGCCTGCGCGAGACTGGAGGCGGTCCCCGGCGGTCCTCTACGCCATAGCCGCCGCCTCCGGCTCACTCCTCCTGACCCTGTGCGGGTTCACCCTCGCTTCGGCCCCGGTGGACCCGGGCTCCGCCCGCACCGTCGTCTTCGAGGTCAGCCCGGGGGCGCCCACGGTGAGCATCGCGCGGGACCTCGAGCGGGAGGGACTCATCCGCGACAGGCTGAGCTTCAGGGTCATGGCCGCCCTGCTCGGGTTTGACGGCAGACTCAAGGCAGGCCGCTACGAACTCAGCCCGGCCTACTCCACCTGTCGCACGCTCCGCAAGATAGGCCGCGGCGAGGTCGTCACCGTCGCCGTGACCGTGCCTGAGGGGCTGACCCTCGCCCAGATAGAACGTCTTCTGGAGGAGGAAGGCCTGGTCGAGCCGGGAGAGTTGAGGCGGGCGCTCGAGGAACTCGACGCCAGGGGCGAGTTGTCCATCCTCCCCGAGGACCGCACACGACTCATCGACCCCTACGAGGGAGTCCTCTTTCCCGACACCTATTTCTTCGAGACCACGGCCGACCCGGTCACCATCGCCCGCGTGATGGCCCGCCGCACGCAGGAGGTCTTCACGCCCGAAAGGCTCGCCAGGGCGGCCTCGCTGGGGATGACCCCCTTCGAGGTCCTGACCCTGGCCTCCATCATCGAGAAGGAAGCCGTCGTCGACGAGGAGAGGCCTCTCATCTCCTCCGTGTACCACAACCGCCTCAGGGCGGGGATGAAACTCGACGCCTGCCCGACGGTGTTCTACCTGCTGGGCAAGCCCATGTCCGAACGTCTCCTCTTCGCCGACCTGGAGGTCGACTCACCCTACAACACCTACCGGAACGCGGGCCTGCCGCCGGGGCCCATCTGCAGTCCGGGGCTGGCCTCCATCGACGCGGCCCTGTACCCTGCCGAGACCTCCTACTACTACTTCGTCTCCAAGAACGACGGGACCCACCACTTCAGCCGCACCCTGGCCGAGCACAACCGGGCCGTGGCCGAATACCAGGGAGGCTGAGCTGCCCCGGCGCAAAGGGCAGGGCCCCTGCCGACCGCCCCCGTGCGGCGTCCCCGCCCCCGCGTCCGCGCCGACGTGATAAGTCCGCCCCGAGCTGGAAACCCTAGGCAGGCAAAGGACAGCTCCATCCGCCGGGTGGGTGCCCGTGCCCAGGTCTACGACGGTCAGGTCATCAAGGACCCCTGCAGGACGGCTCGTGGCCCTGACGGTCCTCCTCTCGGCGGCCCTCGTGGCCGTTTCGGTCCGTCTGGCCTGGCTCGGCGTCGTCCGGCACGCCCCCCTCGCCGTGCGGGCCGTGTCCCAGCGCGCCCAGACCGTGCCTCTCGGTCCCCTGCGCGGGCGCATCCTTGACCGGTCCGGGAGACCGCTCACCGACAGCCGGCCCAGCTACCGCGTTGCCGTCTATCCCGCCCGGGTCAACGCCCGCGCCGGAGCGGCGGCCCACCTGGCCCAGGCCCTCGGAACCGACGTCCGGAGCCTGGAAAGGCTTCTTGACGGCCTTGAGGCCCCCGTCATCGTCGCCTCGGGCCTGGGTCCCGAGGAGGCGGCCGAGGTGATGAGCCTGGGGCTGGAGGGGGTGGCCGTCGTGGCCGATGAGGAGAGGTACGGGCCCGGGTCGCTCGCCCGCCACGTCGTAGGGTCTGTCAGCGGCGGCTCACCCCTTGCGCCCGGGGCCGTCGGGGCGCCGCGGGGGGCCGACGGGCTGGAGGCGGTATGGGACGGGCTCCTGCGGGGCGAGGGCCCGGCCTCCCTGGCGCTCTTCGTCGACGGGCGCGGGGTGCCTATCCCCGGGCTCGGCTGGCGGAAGCTTCACCGCGTCGGCGGCTCGCCGTGGCTCTCCCTGCCCTGCGACATCATCACGACCCTCGATGGGGACGTGCAGGCCGTGGTCGAGGAGGTGATGGACCGGAGGGTGGCCCGGGGGGCCGTGGTGGTCATGGACCCCTGGTCAGGCGATGTCCTGGCTGCGGCCAGCCGTCCGAACTTCCGCCAGGACCGGGTAGGGGCCTACCTGGACCGGACCGACGGGCCCCTGGTGAACCGGGTCCTCTGTCCGTATCCCCCGGGTTCGGTCTTCAAGCCCGTGGCTTTGGCCGCGGCTCTCGAGACCGGGGCGGTCCGGCTGGACGAGCGCTTCACCTGCCGGGGGACGGCCGTCGTCTCCGGGCGGGAGATAGTCTGCCACGCCCGGGACCGGGGCGGCCACGGGGAGGTCGACCTGGAGGAAGCCCTTGCCCTCTCCTGTAACGTCGCCTTCGCCCGGATCGGCCGACGGGTCGGGCAGGACGGGCTCCGCGAACAGGCCCTTTCCTTCGGCTTCGGCCGGCCGACAGGGGTGGGGCTGCCCGGTGAGGCGGCGGGGACCCTGCCCGCGCCGGCGGCGGAGGGGCCCGAACCGGAGGCGGCCTTCGGACAGGGCAGGGTGACCGCGACACCTCTCCAGGTGGCCCGGTTCTACTCGACCATCGCCAACGGCGGCCGGTCCGTCCGGCCCCGTCTGGTCAGAGAGGCCGTCGCCCCGACGGGGGCAAGGGCCGTGCTGGGCCCGCGTCCCGGCGGCGGGCGGGTCCTGTCTCACTTCACGGCCGCCGCCGTCACCGCCTCACTCGAGAGGGCGGTCAGGGAAGGGACAGGGGTGGCCGCGGCGGTCGTCAGCGGTGTGGCCGGGAAGACCGGGACGGCGGAGACCGGGCGGACGGGGACCGACGGCGCTTCTCTCTACCACGGCTGGTTCGCCGGTTTCTGGCCCGCCCGGGGCGCCCGGTTCGTCATCGTCGTCCTCGTCGAGGACACGCCTGTCGGCGGAGCCGAGGCGGCCCGCGTCTTCGGCGAGATACTGGCCCGCTTGGTCGGAGGCGGGTAGCCCTCTGCTCCGCCCGGCCGGAGGCGCCCGGCTCCGAAAAAAGGACAACCTCTGCCTGAATTAGTACGGGCACGAACAACCCCCTTCGCCATAAGATGATGAGTGCTTTTTGGCGAAGGAGGCCCTGCGTCCGTGCGTTTCTGGTTCTTGAAGCTGCTCGGGTGGGTCCGGAAAGCCGCACCGCCCCCGGCGGGCGGAGGCCCGGCCCCCGGCCGGGGGGTCATCGGGTACGTCTCCAACCCCGGCACCTTCCCGCGTCCCCTCTCACCGGCGGAAGAGGCCCGCTACCTCGCCGAACTCCAGAAGGGGAGCGTGGAGGCCCGGAACGTCCTCATCGAGCGGAACCTCCGCCTCGTGGCCCACATCGTCAAGAAGTTCTCCAACACGAGGGTGGACCTTGACGACCTGATATCGATCGGGACCATCGGCCTCATCAAGGGCATCAGCACCTACAAGCCTGACCGGGGGACGCGCCTGGCCACCTACGCCGCCCGCTGCATCCAGAACGAGATTCTCATGTACCTGCGGTCCATCCGTCCCCAGCAGGCCGAGGTGTTCCTGCACGACCCCATCGGCGTGGACCGCGAGGGGAACGAGCTGACCTTCCTCGACATCCTTTACACCGACGAGGACGTCGTGCCGGACACGGTCGGGGTGCGCCTGGACGAGTCGAAGGTGAGGAAGCGGGTCGCGAGGCTCAAGGGCAAGGAGAAGCTCGTCGTGGAGCTCCGCTACGGTTTGAAGGGAGGGGTCATCCGGACCCAGCGCGAGATCGCGCGCCGCCTCGGCATCTCCCGCTCCTACGTGTCACGCATCGAGAAGAAGGCCCTCGGCCGGCTGAGGAAAGAGCTGCAGGCCGAGATCACGTGAGCCCCGACCGACGCGCGGCAGGGCTCGGCCGGCCCGTGGTATAATTGGGTCTATCGCGTCAAGCCTACGGCGGAGGTGGCTCGTGGCCGAGCCTTTCTGGCACAACCTCGTTCCCGACGGGTACTACCGTTCCATCTACGACATCGACCTTGACGCCCTGCGCGAACGCGGGGTGTCCGGCCTCATCATCGACCTCGACAACACGGTCGCCGCCTGGGGTGTGGGAAGGCCCGAGCCCCGCCTGGCCGAATGGATCCGTGAGGTCCGGGACAAGGGCCTCGAGCCCTACATCCTGTCGAACGACCTGGGGCCGCGGGTCGACCTCTTCACCCGCTACCTGGGCATCGAGGGGACGGCCCGCGCGGGCAAGCCGCGGCGCCGGGCCTTCAGGAAGGCGGTGGAGGCCCTCGGTCTCCGTCCGGACCAGGTGGCCGTCATCGGGGACCAGGTCTTCACCGACATCGTCGGGGCCAAGCGTCTCGGCTGCCACACCATCCTCGTCGTCCCGGTGAGTCGCCGGGAG
>DPMO01000213.1 GCA_003541445.1 Clostridiales bacterium
ACGACTCGTGGTACGTGGTCCGCAACACCCCCGGCGTCACGGGGTTCGTCGGCTCCGGCACAAGGCCCGTGCCGCTCGAGCCGAGCGAGGTCCGGAGTATCCTGCGGCACATGGGGGTTGACGAACCCAGGCCGAAGGTCATGTACGAGCGCGGGGAGAGCGTCAAGGTCATCAGCGGTCCGTTCATGGGATTCATCGGAAAGGTCAAGGAGATCAACCTCGACAAGGGCAAGCTCAGGGTGTCCGTGTCGATGTTCGGCCGGGAGACCCCTGTGGAACTCGACTTCAGTCAGGTGGAGAAGCTCTAAGGTCCGGCAGGGTTGCGGCTCTCCGTCCAGGCGTCATCACAGACAGGAGAAGAGGTTCGTTCCAGTGGCCAAGAAGGTTCTCGCAATCATCAAGCTACAGATACCGGCCGGCAAGGCTACGCCGGCCCCGCCGGTGGGCCCGGCTCTGGGCCAGCACGGCGTGAACATCATGGCCTTCTGCAAGGAGTACAACGAGAGGACGGCCAAGCAGGCCGGACTGGTCGTTCCCGTTGAGATAACGGTCTTCGAAGACCGCTCCTTCACCTTCGTCTGCAAGACCCCCCCGGCTTCCGTCCTGCTCAAGAGGGCCGCGGGTCTTGAGAAGGGATCGGGTGTGCCCAACCGGGAGAAGGTCGGCCGGGTGACGCGGGAGCAGGTCCGGGAGATAGCCCAGACGAAGATGGCCGACCTGAACGCCGCAAGCCTGGAGGCGGCCATGCGGATGATCGAGGGTACGGCCCGCAGTATGGGTATAACGGTGGAGGAGTAAGACGATGAAGCAGGCCAGAAGCTACAGGGAAGTGGCGGCGAAGGTCGACCCGGAGCGCCTCTACGACCCCGAGGAAGCCATCCGCCTCGTGAAGGACACGAAGCGGGCCAAGTTCGACGAGACGGTCGAGGTCGCGGTCAGGTTGGGCATCGACGTCAAGCACGCCGACCAGATGGTCCGCGGGACCGTGGTCCTCCCGGCGGGGACGGGCAAGCAGAGGAAGGTCCTGGTCTTCGCGAAGGGGGAAAAGGCGCGGGAGGCCGAAGAGGCCGGGGCCGATTATGTCGGAGCCGAGGACCTTGCCGCGAAGATTCAGGAGGGCTGGCTCGACTTCGACGTCGCCGTGGCCACGCCGGACATGATGAGCGTGGTGGGAAAGCTCGGCCGCATCCTGGGGCCCCGTGGGCTCATGCCCAACCCCAAGTCGGGGACGGTCACCTTCGACATCGCCCAGGCGGTCCGGCAGATCAAGGCGGGTAAGATCGAGTTCAGGGCAGATAAGACCGGCATCGTTCACGCTCCGATCGGGAAGGCCTCCTTCGAGGACGAGAAGCTCCTCGACAACTTCAGGACGCTGATGGAGGCCTTGAGCAAGGCCAGGCCGGCGGCGGCCAAGGGCCAGTACTTCCGGAGCGTCGTCCTCTCCCTGACCATGGGGCCCGGCGTCCGGGTGAACCCCCAGAAGGTCACTCAATAGAACGGACCTTTCGGCCCAGGCCGTCTCCGAGCAGGATGCGGCCGGGTCGAAGGATGAAATCCAAGACTCGTGAACCGGCCGTAGACAGCAGGTGTCTCCGGGAGGAGCCTGGGAGACCTAAGCGGCCCCGTGTGGCCGGCCTGCCGAGGCGATCAGGGCGGCGGTCTTGTCGCCGTACGGTGCCCTGCGCCCAGCTGCGGCGCAGGGTTTCGATGTTTCGGGGCGGACCGGTTCAGGTGACCGGGAGGTGAGTCGGGTTGGTGACACGCCGGCAGAAGGAAGAGACGGTGGAGGCCCTCGAGGAGAAGTTCAGGAGAGCGCAATCGGTCGTCCTCGCGGACTTCCAGGGTCTTTCCGTGGCTGACATGAACCTCCTCAGGAGCATGGCGCGTGAGGCCGGTGTGGAGTTCCGGGTGGTCAAGAACTCGCTCGTGCTGCTGGCGACCCGGAGGGCGGGAATCGAAGGCCTCGAGCCCTTCCTTGTCGGTCCGACGGGGGTCGCCTTCGGCTACGAAGACCCGGTGACGCCGGCCAAGGTGATCAGCCGGTTCGGGACGGAGACCAAGAAGGACCTCTCCTTCAAGGGCGGATACCTCGAAGGACGCGTCCTGGGGACCGAAGAGGTGAAGTCCCTCGCGGCTCTGCCCACCCGGACCGAGTTGCTCGGGCAGCTCGCGGGGACCGTCCAGGGGCCCGTCGCCGCGTTCCACCGGGTCCTGGCCGGCAACCTGAGAGGGCTCCTCATCGCCCTCAGTCGTATCGCTGAGCGGAAGAGTCAAGCCGCGTAGCCCGGGCCCGGCCGAGCCGGCCCTGGAGCCCGGCCTGAAGGTGCCATCGGGCGCCGAAGCGTTCAGGAGGTGTAGCTGGTGTCAAAAGTCGATGAGATCATCGAGGCCGTGAAGGGCCTGACCGTCCTTGAACTCTCCCAGCTCGTCAAGGCCCTCGAGGAGGAGTTCGGGGTCTCGGCGGCGGCTCCGGTAGCCGTCGCACCCGCGGCCGCCGCCCCGGCGGCCGGCGCCGCGGCGGCTGAGGAGGAGAAGAGCGAGTTCGACGTCATCCTCAAGTCCGCCGGGGACAAGAAGATCCAGGTCATCAAGGCCGTCCGGGAGATTACCGGCCTCGGCCTCAAGGAGGCCAAGGACCTGGTCGACGGGGCGCCGAAGCCGGTGAAGGAGAAGGTCTCCAAGGAAGAGGCCGAGTCCATAAAGTCCAAGCTGGAAGAGCAGGGTGCCACCGTCGAGATAAAGTAGATTCTGCCGACCGGAATCCAGCGGGCGAAGGGGGGCCTCCGAAGCCCCCCTTCGCCGCCTTGTTGCGGGCCCTTGCTGCGGGTAGCCGATTTTCGGGATTTGCTTTTGACAAACAAAGGGGGTCGTGTTATACTAGTAACTTGCTTATTGCAGCGGGCAGGAGAAGGAATTCTATGTATCGCACTCCCTCCGGAGGGTAATACTAAACTTATTCGTTATAACAGAGGTCCCTGCATGTCACCCATGGCCCAGGGATACCCCTGGCCTGAGGTTCGGGGGTCCCGAGTCTTTCCGTGCGGGAGGAGAGCCACGGCATGCCGAAAGGCGTGAGGGAACGGGAACATTTCGGGCGGATCAAGGAAGTCCTTGAGATGCCGGACCTCATCGAGATTCAGCGCAAGTCTTACGATTGGTTCCTGAGAGACGGCCTCCGCGAGATGTTCGAGGATATCTCCCCCATCGAGGACTTCACCGGGAACCTCGTCCTGGAGTTCATCGACCACCGCCTCGACGAACCGAAGTACAGCGTTGCCGAGTGCCGTGAACGCGACGTGACCTATGCCGCACCCCTGCGGGTCAGCGTCAGGCTCATCAACCGCGAGACCGGGGAGGTCAAGGAGCAGGAAGTCTTCATGGGCGACTTCCCGCTCATGACCGAGAAGGGCACCTTCATCATCAACGGCGCCGAGAGGGTGGTCGTGAGCCAGCTCGTCAGGTCTCCTGGCGCCTACTATTCCGAGCAGGTCGACTCCACCGGCAAGCGCCTCATCTTCTGCACCCTCATCCCGAACCGCGGAGCCTGGCTCGAGTTCGAGACCGACAGCCATGACGTGATCTACGTCCGGGTCGACCGGACCCGAAAGATACCTGTGACCGTCCTCCTCCGCGCCTTCGGGTACGACACGAACGAAGAGATACTGAGGGTTCTCGGCGAGTCGACGCACATCCTCAACACTCTCGACAAGGACCCTACCCAGTCCGAGCAAGAGGCCCTCATCGAGATCTACAAGCGCCTGCGCCCCGGTGAGCCGCCCACGGTGGAGAGCGCCAGGGGCCTTCTGGAGTCGCTGTTCTTCGAGACCCGGCGCTACGACCTCGCCAGGGTGGGACGGTACAAGCTGAACAAGAAGCTCAGTTTCGAGCGGCGCCTGCGCGGCACGGTCGCCGCCGAGGACATCAGGGACAAGGCCGGAAACGTCATCGTTCCAGCCGGAACGAGGATCGACCGTGATGAGGCCAAGAAGATCGATGCGGCCGGCATAACCAGTGTCGAGGTCGAGGTGGGCAACACCCGGGTGAGGGTCATCGGAAACGGCTGCCCACCGACGGGCGTCCGGGCCCTGACCCGTCAGGACATCGTTGCCGTAATCAACTACATCCTGACCATGTACAAGGGCCTCGGTAAGGCCGACGACATCGACCACCTCGGCAACCGCCGCCTGAGGTGTGTCGGCGAGCTGCTCCAGAACCAGTTCCGCATCGGCCTGGCCCGGATGGAGCGGGTGGTCAAGGAGCGCATGACCATCCAGGACGTCGACATCATCACCCCGCAGGCCCTCATCAACATCCGGCCGGTCGTGGCCGCGGTCAAGGAGTTCTTCGGGTCCAGTCAGCTCTCACAGTTCATGGACCAGACCAATCCTCTGGCCGAGCTGACCCACAAGCGGCGGCTGAGCGCGCTCGGGCCGGGCGGTCTGACCAGGGAGAGAGCCGGCTTCGAGGTCCGCGACGTCCATGACTCGCACTACGGGCGCATGTGCCCCATCGAGACTCCGGAAGGCCCGAACATCGGGCTCATCGGCAATCTCAGTACCTACGCCCGGGTGAACGAGTACGGCTTCATCGAGACGCCCTACCGGCGCGTCGACAAGGAAAGGAAGGTCGTCACCGAGGAAATCGAGTACCTCACGGCGGACGACGAAGAGGAGAACATCATCGCTCAGGCCAACGAGCCGCTCGAGAACGGGTGGTTCAAGAACCGGAGGGTGACCTGCCGCTACCGCAACGAGATCGTCACGGTCCCGGCCGAGCAGGTGGACTACATGGACGTCTCGCCCAAGCAGGTCGTGAGCGTCGCCTCGGCCCTGATACCGTTCCTCGAGAACGACGACGCCGGGCGCGCCTTGATGGGCGCCAACATGCAGCGCCAGGCCGTCCCGCTCGTCCGGAGTGAGGCGCCCCTCGTCGGGACGGGCATCGAGGCCCGGGTCGCCCACGACTCGGGCGTCCTCGTCACGGCCCACCGCGCCGGCACCGTCACCAGGGTCACGGCCCGCGAGATAGTCGTCGACTGCGGCAAGGACGGACCGGACACCTATGAACTGGTGAAGTTCGGCCGCTCCAACCAGGGCACGTGCATGAACCAGAAGCCTGTCGTCAAGGTCGGCCAGAAGGTCGAAAAAGGCGACCTGCTCGCCGACGGCCCCTCCACCGACCACGGCGAGCTGGCCCTGGGGCGGAACGTGCTCGTCGCCTTCATGCCGTGGGAGGGCTACAACTTCGAGGACGCCATCCTCATCTCGGAGAGGCTCGTCCGTGACGACGTGTTCACCTCGATACACATAGAGGAACACGAGTGTGAAGCACGCGACACGAAGCTGGGTCCCGAGGAGATAACGAGGGACATCCCCAATGTCGGCGAGGACGTCCTCAAGAACCTCGACGAACGCGGCATCATCCGCGTCGGCGCCGAAGTCATGCCCGGGGACATCCTCGTCGGGAAGGTCACACCCAAGGGCGAGACCGAGCTCACGGCCGAGGAACGGCTCCTGCGAGCCATCTTCGGTGAGAAGGCCCGCGAGGTCCGTGACACTTCCCTTCGGGTGCCTCACGGGGAGAGCGGCATCGTCGTCGACGTGAAGGTCTTCTACCGCGAGGCAGGCGACGAGCTGGGTCCCGGCGTCAACCAGCTCGTGCGCTGTTATGTGGCCCAGAAGCGCAAGATATCGGAAGGCGACAAGATGGCCGGCCGCCACGGGAACAAGGGCGTCATCGCCAAGATCCTCCCCGACGAGGACATGCCCTTCCTTCCCGACGGGCGTCCGGTGGACATCGTCCTCAACCCCCTCGGGGTCCCGTCGAGGATGAACATCGGCCAGATTCTGGAGACTCACCTCGGCTGGGCCGCGAGGGCTCTCGGCATCTGGGTCTCGAGCCCGGTTTTCGACGGGGCGACCGAGGACGACGTGGCCGACTGCCTGGAGAAGGCCGGTCTTCCGCGGGACGGGAAGATTCAGCTCCGGGACGGCCGCACCGGGCTGCCGTTCGACAGCAAGGTCACCGTCGGGTACGCCTACATGATGAAGCTCGCTCACCTCGTCGATGACAAGATCCACGCCCGGTCGACCGGCCCCTACTCCCTCGTCACCCAGCAGCCCCTCGGAGGCAAGGCCCAGTTCGGCGGTCAGCGCTTCGGGGAGATGGAGGTCTGGGCCCTGGAGGCCTACGGTGCGGCCTACACTCTCCAGGAGCTCCTCACCGTGAAGTCGGACGACGTCGTCGGCCGGGTCAAGACCTACGAGGCCATCGTCAAGGGAGAGAACGTCCCTGAGCCCGGGGTGCCGGAATCCTTCAAGGTCTTGATAAAGGAACTCCAGAGCCTTGCTCTCGACGTCAAGGTCCTCTCGGAGGACTCCCGTGAGATAGAGATTCGGGAGGCGGATGACGATGTCGTCGAGCGGGCCCGCGAACTGGACCTCGACCTCGGCGGCGGGGAGCTCGATGACGAGGGTGGGCTGGCAGCGAGCGGTCTGCGCCGCGCGGCCAGCCGTCGCCTGGAGGCCAGGCGGTTCCTCGCCGGCGCGGCCGACGAGGAAGACGAGCTCTTCCTCTCGCTGAAGCAGGATGAGGACGGCGCCGCCGCATCGGCCACTCCGGCCGGAGAGGCCGAGGATGAAGGCGGTATCGAGGAGGAAGAGGACGCGGAGGCCAGGCGGCGCCAGGCCCGGGCGCTCCTCACGGGCGGGGACGAGGACCAGC
>DPMO01000121.1 GCA_003541445.1 Clostridiales bacterium
TCGGCCTGGAGAGCCATGCGGTGAGGCTCCCGGAGGAAGCCGGCCGGCTCAGGTTCGTCGTCGTCCTTGGAGGGGACGGGACACTTCTCCGGGCGGCTCGGCGCCTGGCCCGGACCGGTACGCCTCTCCTAGGGGTCAACCTCGGGCACCTGGGGTTCCTGACCGAGCTCGAGCCCTCCGAGCTGGAGTCCAGCCTCCCCCTCTTCCTCGAGGGCGGCGGCAGGGTGGACGAGAGAGCCATGGTGGAGGCCGTCGTGACCCTCAAGACCGGAGAGAGGCGGCATCTTCTGGCCCTGAACGAGGTGACCTTCCACAAGACCGTCCACGCCCGCCTGATCGCGGTCGAGGCCTGTGTCGACGGGCACCGTCTGGCGGCGTTCTACGGCGACGGGCTCATCGTCTCCACACCGACAGGTTCGACCGCCTACTCCCTGTCGGCCGGCGGTCCGATCGTCGACCCCTCGCTCTGCCTCCTCCTGTTGACCCCGGTCTGCCCGCACACGCTCCACTCGAGGCCGGTCGCCGTCGCTCCCGACGCCCTGGTCCAGGTGACCCTCGGCGACAGGGACGGGCCTCTCGACGAGTGCGCTCTGACCGTGGACGGCCAGGAGGTCTACCCGCTCGACCCCGGGGCGGTGGCGACCGTCAGGCGGGCTCCGGTGAAGGCCCGCCTCCTCCGCCGACCGGACTGGAGCTTCTTCGAGGTCCTGCGCCGGAAGCTGCCTGAAGGCGGTCTTCGCGCCTAGGCGCCGGCCGCCGGGAAGGAGGCCCCGCAGTGCTGCAGGAGATAACCATAAAGAACTTCGCCCTCATCGGGAGCGCCAGACTGGTCCTGTCCCCCGGCCTGAACGTCCTGACCGGCGAGACCGGAGCCGGCAAGTCCATCCTCATCGACGCGGTGGAGATCGCCCTCGGCGGCCGGGCCTCCTCGGACGTCATCCGGACAGGCACCCGTGAGGCCCTCGTGGACGTCGTCTTCGACGTCATGGACAGCCCCGACCTGCGGCGGCTGGTGGCCGACATGGGCCTCGCCGAGCCCGACGACCCCATCCTGGTCATCTCCCGCCAGATACCGGCTGACGGGCGCTCCACCTGCCGGGTCAACGGAAGGGCCGTCAGCCTCACGAACCTCCGCCGGATCACCGAACTGCTCATCGACATCCACGGGCAGCACGAACACCAGTCCCTCCTCAAGCCGGAGCGTCACATCGACCTCCTCGACGCCTTCGGCGGTGAGGAGACGGCCGAGCTCCGGGCACAGGTCTCCAGGGTACACCGGCGCTGGCGGGAGACACTCGAGGAGATAGAGGCCCTTGCCGGGGACGAGCGCGACCGGGCGCGCCGCCTCGACCTGCTCCGCTTCCAGGCCGAGGAGATCGAGAAGGCCGAGCTCGTACCCGGTGAGGAGGAGGAGCTCTTGAGAGAGCGGAGCCTCCTGGTGAGTGCGGAGAGGCGGCAGGAGACCGCGGCCACGGCCTACTCTCACCTCTACGGCACGGAGGGCGCGGGCCCCGGCTCCGCCCATGACCACATCGGGCAGGCCCTGAAGGCCCTGGAGGAACTGGCGGCCCTCGACCCGGAGGTGAGGACCGTCCTCGAGGTCGTCCAACAGGCGGCCGTGCAGCTCGACGAGGCCAGCCGCGACATCCGCCGCTACCGGGACGCCGTCCAGTTCGACCAGGGCCGCCTGGCCGAGGTGGAAGCAAGGCTGGACCTCATCACCAGCCTCAAGCGGAAGTACGGCTCGACCGAGGAGGAGGTCCTCGCCTTCGGCCGCCAGGCCCGGGCCGATTACGAGAGGCTGACGAGGGCCGTCGAGCTCGCACAGGAACTCGACGAGAGGGCGGCGAGGGAGCGTGAGGAACTGGACAGGCTCTGCGCCCTCCTGACCCGGGCCCGCCGCGCCGCGGCCGACCGCCTGGGGCGGGCCATAGAAGAGGCCCTCGCCGACCTCGAGATGAAGGGAGCGCGCCTGGTCGTCGGCCTCGAGCCGCTGGACCCCCCGGGACCGAAGGGGGCCGACCGTGTCGAGTTCCTCTTCACGGCCAACCCCGGCGAACCCCCGAAGCCCCTGAGCCGCATCGCCTCGGGGGGCGAGACGTCCCGCGTCATGCTCGCCCTGAAGGCCATCCTGGCCGAGGCCGACGAGGTCCCCACGATGATTTTCGATGAGATAGACTCGGGTGTCGGCGGAGGAGCCGCCCAGGCCGTCGCGGAGAAACTGGCCGCCATCGCCCTCAGCCGCCAGGTGGTGTGTGTCACCCATCTGGCCCGCATCGCCAGCCTGGCCGACGCCCACCACCTCATCCTGAAGGAGACGGTGGACGGCCGAACCACGACGAGGGTCAAGACCCTGACTCCGGAAGAGCGCGAACACGAAGTGGCCAGGATGCTGGCCGGCCACCCGCCCACCCCCATCACCCTCGCCCACGCGCGGGAGATGCTCGAGCAGGGAAAGGCGGTCAAGGAGAAGGTGAGGGCCCTGCGTTCAGGGGCCGGAGCCCTGCCCGGTCCGGCCTGACCTGTACGAGTTCCGCCGCCCTCCGGGCCTCCCGGGGGCCTAGGCCCGGCCGACCCGGACGAAGGCCTCGCCGACCACCTCTTCCGCGGCCGTCGCCGGGAAGTATCCGGGGGCCCCGCCGGTGTCCGAGGCCGGCCCGGCGGCACCCTCTCCCCCGGTCTCGTCCGGACGGGCCTCCTCCAGCCAGAGCAGGTACTCTATGTTCCCTTCCGGCCCCCGGAGCGGGGAGTAGGTCAGTCCGGCCGCCCGGACCCCGCCGCCGCTGAGCCCGTCCACCACCCGGCGGAGGACCTCGACGTGGACCGCGGGGTCGCGCACCACCCCACGGGAACCCACCTGGTGGCGTGTGGCCTCGAACTGCGGCTTCACGAGGAGGACCATCCGCCAGCCCGGGTCGAGGACGGTGACGACCCTGGGGACGACCTTCAGGAGCGAGATGAAGGAGAGGTCGCAGGTGGCGAAGGTCGGCCAGACCACCTCGAGGCCCGCCTCCTCGGCCGCCCGCCTCAGGGCCTCGCGGTCGAGATAGCGCGCGTTGGTCCGGTCCAGGACGACCACGCGCTCGTCGCGGCGGAGCTTCCAGGCGAGCTGACCGTAGCCGACGTCGACGGCGTAGACCCGGTGGGCGCCGTGTGTCAGAAGGCAGTCGGTGAAACCGCCGGTGGAGGCCCCGACATCCAGGCAGACCAGACCCTTCACATCGAGTGAGAACACCCGCAGGGCGTGCTCCAGCTTCGCCCCGCCGCGGGACACGTACCGGTGCGGAGGATGCTCCACCCTGACCTCCGCCGTCGCCCCCACGAGGCGGCCGGGCTTGTCGGCGAGGAGGCCGTCGACGTAGACGCGCCCGGCCATGATGAGCCCCCTGGCCTCCGTGCGGCTACGGGCCAGGCCGCGGTCAACGAGAAGCAGGTCCAGCCTCCTGCCCTGCCTGGGGGTCATCTCCGTCTTCAGACCCTCCGCACCACAGGACCCTCCGCGGCACCCTGACGGGTTTCGACCACCTCCACGGCCGCCCGGGCGATGCCCTCAGCGTCAAGGCCGAACCTTGCCAGGAGGCACTCCACCTTCCCGTGCTCGACAGGGTCCGGCGGAAGGGCGAGCCGCCTGAGGCGCACCCCTCCCGGACCCAGCCGCCGGCGGCCGT
>DPMO01000256.1 GCA_003541445.1 Clostridiales bacterium
CCCGTCGGCATCGAAGATGACCCTCTCGGGCCGCCCCGGCATCCGGGCCGAGGCGAGGTTGAGGAGGTACTGCAGGGCGTCGAGAGTCTCCCCTTTCCGTCCGATGAGCCGTCCGAGACCCGGTCCCTTGAGGTTGATGTGGATGTACCCTTCCTCGTCGCGGAAGGAGTCGACGCTGAGGTCCTCGAGGCCGGCCGCTCTCGCGATGTCGAGAGCAAGGCGGGAGAGGGCCTCGAGCCTGTCGGGACGGCGCCGCATCCGTATCCGGGCCCCGCGGCCGCCGAACACGCCGAGAAGACCCCGCTGCGGCTCCTCCAGCACTTCGACCTCCGCGTCCTCGGCCGCCGCGAGCCCCAGGCGCTGGAGCCCCACCAGAGTGGCCTCCTCGACCGTTCTCCCGGTGACCTCTATCCAGCCGGGGCCCAGACCGTCCCTCTCGCCGCTCAAGACACGGCCTCCCTCGGCTCGTCCCGCCCCCCGGGAGGGAAGATGAGCTGCTGGAGGATCGACACGATGTTGGAGACGACCCAGTAGAGGGCGAGTCCCGCGGGGAACTGACGGCTCACCCACACGATGAACAGGGGCATCACGTAGAGGAAGGTCTGCTGGGTGGCCTGCTGCGGGGAGTCTCCCGAGGAGGCAGGCATGGTCACTTTCGCCTGCAGGAACGTGGTCACTCCGGCGATGATGGGAAGGATCCACGGGTCGGGCTGACCGAGGTGCTCGATCCACAGGAAGCCGGCGTCTCCCTGGTACTCGAAGGTCCGCAGGGCGATGAAGAAGGCCCAGATTATCGGGATTTGGAGCAGCATCGGCAGGCATCCGGCCAACGGGCTTATGTTGTACTCGCGGTACAGCCGCATCGTCTCTTCCTGAATCCTCTTCGGGTTGCCCTTGTAGCGCTTCTCGATGGCCTTTCTCAGCGGCTCGACCTCTCGGATGCGTTTGGAGCTCGCGATCTGCATGTGCTGAGTGGGCGCGATGAGGATTCTCAGGATGACGCTGAAGACTATTATCGCCCACCCGTAGTTACCGGTGGCTTCGAACAGACTCTGGACGGCGCCTTCGAACAGCTCAGCCAGCCAAGCTATGGGGTTAGACAACGAGGTTGCCCTCCTCTGTCACCTCACCGGGTCGTAGCCGCCCGCGCTCCACGGGTTGCACCTGAGGACCCGCATCACGGCCAGGTACCCGCCCTTGAAAGGCCCGTACCTGCTTATCGCCTGGTACGCGTACTCGGAGCACGTCGGATAGTAGCGACACCTGCGCCCGCCACCGCCCACCATCGGCCCGAGAAGGACCCGGAGCGCCGGTGAGACGACAAGTTGGTAGGCCCGGATGGAGCCGAGCAAAACACATCTCAGAGCTTTCAGCAACCTCACGGCTCCTCCTCCCAGGCTCCTCCGCAAAGGCCGGCCCGCCGCAGGACCGCTTCCACGTCGGGGGCGACATCGGCCAGACCGCGGCCCGCCGCGGCCGCCTTGGCGATGAGGACCAGGTCGTAGCCGGGCCTCAGGTCCGGGGCCTTCCTGCGGACAGCCTCTCTCAAGAGCCTCTTGAGACGGTTTCGGACGACACTGGTCCCGGCCCGGCTACTCGCCGACACCCCCACGCGCAGGACGTCCGTTCCGGAGGGCCTCACGAAGAGTAAGACGAACCGTCCCCCGAACCTCTTCCCTTCGGAGATCACCTGCTGGAACTCAGCCGGCTTCCTGAGAGAGAGGACCTTCCGGCCGACGGCCACGGGTGCTCACGCGCTGAGCCTTTTCCTCTTCTTGGCCCGGCGGCGACTCAACACCTTCCGCCCCCCACGCGAGGACATGCGCTTGAGGAAGCCGTGCACCCTCCGCCTCTTCCGGCGCTTGGGCTGATACGTCCTCTTCAACACCATCACCCACATCAGGACCGTCCGGGCCGGACACCCGGCCAGCGCGACAGGAATGTTTCCCCAGATGAGCGGCACACAAACCGCGCGGACCTCCGGCTTCCGTCGCCGGCAAGGTCCGCGGCTCGCACGCTGGGAATAGCTCACTAATTCTATCCCTCGCAAGGGCCGAGTGTCAACAAGCACCTGCTTCCCGGCGGCCGTCGGAAGGCCGGCTCGTGTCGAATGCGGTTGTCCCGGGTCCTCCTTTCTGCTATCATGTGGGTGCATCTCCAGGTCTCTGGAAGACCGTGTTCGGCGTCTTCTCCTGGGCACTATCCACAGGTTGTGGACAGGGCTGTGGAAAAGACCCCAATCGGACGGGTGGCCGTGCCCTGGCTGAAGCGTCGCCGGACGAAGGTCTCGAAGCAGCAAAGACACAGTAAAGCGCGGACTTCCAGGTCCGAAGCCGGATCGGGTCGGGGACTCCCCGGCCCTGATGTCCTTATAGAGGCCTGTGGAGAAACCTGTGGACCGATTGGGGACGACTGTGGATAAGGCCGGAGTGACAAGCCGCAGCCACCCGGGAGGTACTGTGATGCAGCAAGGCGTATCCGACGATCTCGGCATGGCTGACATCTGGGGCCGCGTTCTTCAAGTCATGGAGTCGGAGCTTCGCAAGCCCAGCTTCGACACGTGGCTCAAGAGCACCCGTCCCGTCGAGCTCTTCGACAACACCCTCGTCGTGGCCGTGCAGAACCCCTTCGCCCAGCAGTGGATAGAGAGTCGGTACATGCCTCTCATCCTGAGCGCTCTCCGGGAGGCGGCAGGCCGTCCTCTGGACGTCCGCTTCGTCACCCCGGACGCCGACCAGGAGGTCGCGGCGGCCGCCTACCGTCCCGACACCGTCCAGCCGCTGGCGGCGGACCCGCCTCTCCGAGACCCCGCCGCGCCTCCGTCCGCGGCGGACGGCCCGAGCCTGTCAGGGAAGGACGGCCGACCGCCCCTCCATCTCAATCCGAAGTACACCTTCGAGAGCTTCGTCGTCGGGGATTCGAACCGGCTGGCTCACGCCGCGGCCCTGGCCGTGGCCGAGTCGCCCGCCCGGGCCTACAACCCCCTTTTCATCTACGGGGGTGTGGGACTCGGCAAGACCCACCTCATGCAGGCCATCGGCCACTACGTGGCCCGCTACAGCCCCGACCTGGTCGTCCTGTACGTGAGTTCGGAGACCTTCACCAACGAACTGATCAACGCCATCCGTGACGACAAGACCATAGAGTTCAAGAAACGCTACCGGAACATAGACGTCCTGCTCATCGATGACATCCAGTTCCTCGCCGGCAAGGAGCGCACCCAGGAGGAGTTCTTCCACACCTTCGAGGCCCTGCACGGGGCCAACCGCCAGATCGTCATAAGCAGTGACCGCCCCCCGAAGGACATCCCGACCCTCGAGGAGAGACTCAGGTCACGCTTCGAATGGGGCCTCCTCGCGGACATCCAGCCCCCGGACCTGGAAACGCGGGTGGCCATCCTCCGCAAGAAGGCTCAGACCGAAGGCCTCCGCATCCCCGACGACGTCATCATGCACGTGGCCAGCCGGGTCGACACGAACATCCGCGAGCTCGAGGGAGCTCTCATCCGCATCGTCGCCTCCTCCTCCCTGGAGAACCAGCCCATAACCCTCGAGTTCGCCGTCGAGGCGCTCCGCGACATCCTCCCCGAGAAGAAGGGTGTCAGGGCCGCCACCATCGCCGACATCCAGGCCCTCGTGGCCCGCCACTACTCCCTCTCGGTGGACGACCTGAAGTCCGACAGCCGCGTCCGCCGTGTCGCCTTCCCGCGGCAGATAGCCATGTACCTCTGCCGCGAACTGACGAACCACTCCCTCCCCAAGATCGGGGAAGAGTTCGGAGGCCGCGACCATACGACCGTCCTTCACGCCTGCGAGAAGATAACGAAGGAGCGCGCACAGAATCCCGACCTCGACGAGCAGCTGAAGAATCTCCTCTCGGCCCTCCGCGAACTCCCGGCGTGAGCGCGGAGCCCCGTCCGTCCCCGGGCCCTTCCCTCCCTCCTCTCCCCTGTCGAAACATCTGTGGACAGCGGCCTCTTTCCTGTGGGTTCCTGTCGAAACGCCCCTCCTCTCCCCGACTGGTGTGGAGACCTGTTGACCCTTCTCCACAGCCCGTCCACAAGCGACAGGACTCCCCAAGACGTTCGACACAGGCCTTCTTCCCGGCCCTCCACATGTCCACAGCCCCTACTACGACTCCTGTCTTGAGGAAACTCTCATTAGGAGAAGAAGGAACCGTTCCGCGGTCCTGTGAATATCTAAGGAGCCCCAAGCCGACCTCCCTTCGGCCTTGTGGCTCTGACGGTGGGAGGAGACGGGACTGATGAAGTTCAAGGTCGCCCAGGAAGACCTGGCTCAAAACCTACAGCTCGTCCAGCGCGCGGTCTCTCCCAGGTCGCCGCTCCCCGTGCTGCAGGGAATCCTCATCGAGACGACCTCGGACGGTCTGGCCCTCAGTGCGACCGACCAGGAGATCGGTATCCGAGTCCTCTGCCCGGCTACGGTGGCCGAGGAGGGAGCTCTTGTCCTGCCGTCGCGCTTGGGTGACATCGTCCGCAAGATCCCCTTCGGGGAGATATCGTTCGAGGCCGAGGCGGCCGGCAACACGATGGACATCACCTGGGAACGGTCACGGTTCACCATCAACGGTTTCCCTGCTCAGGAGTTCCCGCCTCTTCCTGAGCCGGCCCAAGCCCCGGCCTACACCATAGCAAAGTCCGAGCTGAGGAGGATGGTCCGTCAGACCGCTTTCGCCGTCTCCCATGACGACAGCCGGCCGGTCTTCACCGGTGTCCTCTTCGTGTTCGAAGGGGAGAGGGTGAAGTTCGTCGCCACGGACGGCTTCCGCCTCGCCGTCTCCGAGGGAGACCTGGTCGACCGCCAGGGGGATATCGAGGGTGAGGTCATCGTCCCGGGAAGGGGTGTGAGCGAGGTCTCCCGAGTCCTCGGAGAGGAAGGGGACGGACAGGTCAAGCTCTCGGTCTCCGGGAACAGGGTCTTCTTCGAGGGGGCGCGGGAAAGGGTCGTCTGCCGCCTGATAGAGGGCCAGTTCCCTCCGTTCAACCAGGTCATCCCCA
>DPMO01000252.1 GCA_003541445.1 Clostridiales bacterium
AAGGAAAGTGCCACAGAAACATACCGCCCGCCTCCAAGGCGGGTAAGGGTGAAAAGGTGGTGTAAGAGACCACCGGCGGGCGGGCGACCGTCCGGCCAGGCAAACCCCACCCGGAGCAAGGCCAAATAGGAGGAGGATGACGTGGCCCGCGTACTCCTCGGGTTGGCTGCTAGAGGCGGCGGGGAACCGCCGTCCCAGAGAAATGATTGCCCTCGACAGAATCCGGCTTACAGGCCTGCTTGCGTGCGGTCTTTTTTTTATGTACGGGCCGCGGCGAGGGTGGTCCTGATGACGACCCGCAGGGCCCGCTCTATGTCCGGCAGGGACATGCTGGGGGGAAGCGGTCTCTTGCCCACCGCCTGCTCGGGCAGGAACGGGACGTGGACGAAGCCTGCCGGCGGAGCCTTCCCAGGGCCGTCAGGGCGGCCGGCGGCCGCCGCCAGCCGGTGCATCACGGCGTAGAAGACGCAGTTGCAGAGATAGGTCCCGGCGGAATTGGAGATGAAGGCGGGCAGGCCGTCCTCGGCGAGCGCCCGGACGATTTCCTCGAGCGGCAGGGTGGAGAAGTAGGCGGGCGGGCCTCCGGGCACGACCGGCTCCTCCTTCCTCGTCCTGCCGGTCTCGTCCGTCCCGTTCGAGATGTTGACGGCCACCCTCTCGACGGCGATACCGGCGTGGCCGCCGGCCTGTCCGACCATGACGACGGCGACCGCGTCCGGGAGGGCGTCAAGTTCGCTCAGGGTCCTCGCCGGGCCCCTGTCCCAGGTCACGGGGAGGATGACCGACCTCACCCTGCAGCCGGGGACGACCTCACAGCCGTCGAGGGCGAGGACGGCCCGCGCGGACGGGTTGACCGTTTCATCTCCGAAAGCTTCGAAACCGGTGAGGAGGATGGACCCCATCAGAGGAGCTCCTTGTCTGTTCGCCCCGGCGCGGCGGCCGCGCGCCGCGGCTCCGCTCCGGCCGCCGCCCGATGTGCCTTTACGAGGTCGGCCATCGTAGTCCTCCTGAGCACGTCGCGGGCGGCCCGGTCCCGCGTCCGGCGGAGGGCCCCTGCCCGGTGGAGGGCAAGGTCGATGAGGACCCAAAGGGCGTACTCGCCCGTGACGCGACAGTCGGGAGGGTCCTCGCGACCGGCGGGGGTAGAATACAGACGGAACGCCGGGAGGAGAGGAGGGACCGAGGAATGGCGCGCAAGCGGATAGGCCTGGCTCTCAGCGGGGGAGTGGCCAAGGGCCTGGCCCATATCGGTGTCGTGAAAGGGCTCCTGGAGCTCGGGATACCTATCGACTGCGTGGCGGGGACCAGCAGCGGGAGCCTGGTGGGGGCTCTCGTGGCCGCGGGGGTTCCGCCGGAGAAGATGGCCGAGCTGGCGAAGAGGACGAGATGGCGGGACCTGGTGCGGCCGGTCGTGCCCAGGGAGGGCCTGCTCGACAGCGGCCCCATGGAGCGCATCCTACGGAGGCATCTGGGAGACCGCAACATAGAGGACCTGGCCCTGCCCTACGCCGCCGTCGCGGCCGACCTGGAGACCGGCCGTGAGGTCGTCATCACGAGCGGGCCCGTCGCCAGGGCGGTCCGGGCCAGCTGTGCCGTCCCCGGGTTCTTCACGCCGGTCAGGGTCGACGGCCGGCTCCTCGTGGACGGGGGAGTCTGCGCCAACATCCCGACCCATGTCCCCCGGGAGTTGGGGGCCGACCTCGTCATCGCCGTCGACCTCAGCGGGGCCCTCGGCAAGGGGCTGTCCTCGAGGAACATCTTCGGCATCCTGCTCCGGACCTTCGAGATCATGCAGCACGAGAAACGAGCCATCGAGGCCAAGGGGGCCGACGTCCTCATCAGACCCCGTGTCGAGGGCCTGGGCCTGGTCAACCTCGATGCGGTCGACGCGTACATTGAAGCCGGCTGGCAGGCCGTCATGGCCCAGAGGGACGCCCTCGCGGACCTCATGGAGAAGGCCAGGGGACGCACTTTGCTCGACTACATCAACCCCTTGAACTGGTTCGGCACCAGAACGGCCAGGCCGGGGACCGGCGCCGTCCGGCGCCGCTGGGCTGCCGACACCGAGCGTCCCTCGGCCGGCGGGACCGGCTAGACCGACCAGGCCGACCTGGGAGGAGAGACCGCCCTTGGCCTCGGCACGACGCTCTCGAGGGGTGAGGCTGCTCCGGGCCGCCGGAGCGGCCCTTGTCCTGCTGGCGCTCGCCCACACCTACGGGGCCGAGGCCGTCCTCGTCGCCCGGGACCTCTGGGGACCTGACTTCAGCTACTATGACAACGGCCGCACGGTCACGGTGAAGCTCCACCGCCTGCCGGGACCCGGGGACCCCGGCCAGGCCCGCCTCGAGGCGGGGTGGCCTGAACCGGTCCTCAGGGCGGCCTCCTGCCAGACCCTGAACCTGATGGGACTGTCGGGGCCGGAGGGCCGGCTCTGGACCGCGCGCATGGTGGGCGACGTCCTGGTCGTCACGGCTCGAGCGGGAGGCGCCGAAGTGGGCCGCTACCGCGTGACAGAGGGTTCGCCCGACTCGGGTCTGGCCGTCGTGGAGCTCGAGGCCGGCCCGAACGGGCTCTACCTCATGGACGTGGTCCAACCCCACCCCGGCGGGGGGTGGTTCGTGGTCGAGGTCCACACGGTCATCGGCGTGAGCCCGCCCGGCGGCTCCTAGCGGAAGGACACACAACACGTGAAGGAGGGATGTTTCGCCTCCCGTAGAATTCCTCTCCGCTCGGCGAGGGGAGAGGCGCTCGTTGAAGGTCATCAGGGATTATCTCAGAATGCTTCGGGCCTTCAGCCCGGACGCCCGCCGCTTCCTGGCCTTCACGCTCTTCACCGCTGTGAGCTGGAGCACCTTCAACCTGACCTTCAACCTCTACATCCACAGCCTCGGCTACGGGCAGGACTTCATCGGCCTTCTCAACGGTGTGCCGTCCATCGTCATCCTCGTCCTGGGCCTCCCCATCGGCATGGCCGCCGACCGGCACGGCTACCTCCGCTTCCTGGTGGCGGGGTCGGTCCTCACCGCGGTGTCCGGGTTCGGCCTGGGCCTGTCCTCGACGCGGCCGGCCCTCTTGGCCTTCTCCTTGGCGAGCGGACTGGGCGGGGCCCTCTCGTGGGTCATCGGCGGGCCGATGATGATGGCCATCTCGAGAAAGGAAGAGAGGGACTTCCTCTTCTCGGTGCAGAGAGCCCTCATGATGGGGGCGGGCTTCGCCGGGAGCCTCATGGCCGGGGCCCTGCCCGAGGTGGCCGCCGCCGCCCTCGGAACGGACCCGGCGGCCACGGCTCCGCTCCGTCTCGCCTACCTGGTCGGAGCTTCCTTCAACCTGCTGGCCGTGTTCCCCGTCCTCAAGATGAGTGCGGTCAAGGGCGACGGAGGCGACGGTCCCCGGGGGGTCACCACCCGGCCCCTGCCGAGTTCATGGGAAGAGCTGACCCTGTTCATGAAACTCCTCGGACCCTCGGCCCTCATCTCCTTCGGGGCCGGGGCGATGGTCGTGTTCTTCCAGCTCTTCTTCAAGCTCAGGTTCGATCTCAGCCCGGGCGGCATCGGGGTCCTCTTCGCCTTCTCGTCGGTGGTGACGGCCTTGGCGACCCTCGTCTCCCCCGTCCTGGCCCAGAGGTTCGGGCGCGTCCGGACCATCGTCTGGACCCAGCTCGCCTCCATACCCTTCCTCCTCCTTCTCGCCTACTCGTTCAACTTCCCGGCCGTGGTGTTCGCCTACTACGTCCGCGAGGCCCTGATGAACATGTCGGGCCCCCTGCAGATGACCTTCGGCATGGAGCAGGTGAGAAAGGAGCAGCGGGCGACCCTCACGAGCCTCAACGCCATGCTCGGGAGCCTCGGGCGGGGCGGCCTCGGCCCCATCGTCTCGGGCTACCTCCAGGTGAAGTCAGGGTTCACCTTGGCTTTCACCATGACCTCGGTCTGCTACGTGGTCGGGACGCTCATGTTCTTCCTGTTCTACAGGAACGCCGAGCGGCTCCCCCGATCCCGCGGCCCCGCGGTGGGGAGCCCCGCGGCCCGAGCGGCGGTGGGTCCGGCCGGTGAGGTCACCCCCGGTCCCGGTGCCGCTG
>DPMO01000208.1 GCA_003541445.1 Clostridiales bacterium
CCATCGCCCCGTACATGCCGGAGTACCGCTACCGCCTGGCGAGTATGTACGCCGCTCAGGGACGCCACCGGGATGCCCTGAGCGAGGTCACAGAGATCCTCCGCTGGTGGCACCTTTTCATCCGCAACAGCGAAGCCCGAAAGGCCGTCGGGCACCTGGAGGACGACATCTACCTCCTGGCCGGGCAATCGGCCCTGCACGTTGGTGACGCCGGCGCGGCCAAGACGTACGTGGAGGCAGCCTTGTCCTTCAACCCTGAGAACTCTGAGGCCCTGAAGCTTCTGGACGCCCTGCAGGAGGTGCCGACGGGCGGGTAGCTTCGCAGGCGTCGAGCACGCGCTTGATGTCACCGGCCCTGTCCAGCCGGCATACCAGAATTCCGTTCCCGGTCGCTGCGATGACGAGGTCGTTCGCGGCCAAGACGCGGACGGTGTGGTCCTCGGAGTACACGATGCAGTTCCGGCACTCGACGAGGACGGCCCCTTGACCGCCGACAAAATTCCCCTCCGGGTCGGGCTCGAGGTGCCTCGCCAGGGCCGCCCAGGACCCGATGTCGTCCCACTGGAAATCGACAGGGAGGACTCTCAGGTTCCGGGAACGCTCCATAAGTCCGTAGTCCAGGGAAAGCGGGTGAAGGTCCCGGTAAGCCTCCCGGAGTCGTTCGGGGTACTCTTCGGTCTGCAGGTGCGGAGAGAGCGCTCCGAGCGCTCGTGCCACCACGGGCTGGTGGGTCTCGAGTTCCGACAGGAAGACGTCGTTGCGCCACACGAACATGCCACTGTTCCAGAGGTGGGTGCCGGACGTCGACAGCGCCCGGGCCTCGTCCGGGTCCGGCTTCTCCACGAACCGGACGACCTGGTGGAAGCCCTCATCGGCTTCAGGGCCGACCTCGATGTAGCCGTAGCCGGTCTCCGGCCGCGTCGGCCTCACACCGAAGGTGATCAGTCCGTCGAAGGTCTGGCAGTGGTCAAGCGCGCGCTCCAGGGCAGTCCTGAAGGCAGGCAGGTCCCCTACCCAGTGGTCGGCGGGCAGGACGGCGACGGGCACATCACCGAACCGGTGCCGGATGTGGAGAGCCGCGAGGGCCACGGCAGGGGCCGTGCTGCGGGGCAGGGGTTCGGTCACCACGTTCTGGGCCGGCAGGTCCGGGAGATGGCTGAGGGTCGTGGCCGCGTGCCTCTCGCTGGTGACGACCAGAACGCGGCCCTCAGAGATGAGGTCCTTCAGGCGCTCGACGGTCCTCTGGAGGAGGCTCTGGCCACCGAGCAGCCTGAGGAACTGTTTGGGCATGTCCAGAGTCGAGGCCGGCCAGAACCGGCGCCCCTCACCTCCGGCCATGATCACGGCGACCGCGGCTTCGGTACCCTTGCCAGTCACTGGCACCGCCTCGACACGGGCGTTGCGGACGGCGTGCTGTCTGTCATCCAATGCCCCTTCCCGCCCTCCGCAGCAAGCCGGCGACCTCCGGCGTGCGGGAGTGCACCGGACGGAGGGTCTTGACCTTTCATTGCAGTATAGAAGCCAGGTGCCCGGGGGTTCCTACCCCCGCTACCTGGGGTGACCGGTTCCCAGCGCGCGTCTGCGCTGGGGGCTGTGGGTCCTCCGCTGTCGCAGCCGGTCGCACCAGAGCGGTTTTCTATAATCGAACGAAGAGGAGAGGAGGGAGCATCCTGGGCCGAGGCGTTCCTCGTGTGGTGGTCACCGGTGGCCGCGGCTTCATCGGCTCGCATATCGCCGAACGCTTCAGCGCCGAGGGCTTCCAGGTGATGACGCTGGACATCGAGTCCGGAACCGAAGCCAGGCTCTCGCCCGGTAGGCCGGCAGAGGATGCGGACAGACGCGTCGTCGCGGACGTGACTTCAGCGGAGGCCGCCCGTGAGGTCGTGCGGTTCAGGCCCGACCTTGTCGTGCACGCCGCGGCTCAGACCAGAACGGGCGGGAGCATCACCGACCCCGTCGGCGACGCCCGCACCAACATCGTCGGAACGCTCCGCATGCTCGAGGCGGCCCGTTCGACCGGCACCCGGGCCTTCATTTTCATCTCGTCGGCCGCCATTTACGGGGAGCCTTCGGTGCTCCCGCTGACGGAGGACGCACCTCACCGTCCTCTCAGCCCCTACGGAGTCAGCAAGCTGGCCGCTACCGACTACGTTTCCTACTATCGTCGGGCGGGCCTCCTGCCAGCCCTGTCGCTCGTCCCGGCGAACGTCTACGGCCCCGGTCAGCAGGCCCGAGAGGACGGGGCGGTGGTCCCCGGCTTCATGCGGCAGGCGCTCCGCGGGGAACCGATGACCATCGAGGGAGACGGTTCGCAGACCCGGGACTTCATTTACATGGAAGACGTGCTGGAGGCCGTCTGGCTTGCCTGGAGGTGGCTGAGTGAGGGCGGCGGCCGAGCGGCAGGGGCCCCGGTCGCCTTCAATATCGGGACAGGCAAGGAGACCAGCATCTCGCGTTTGGCCGACCTGGTGGAGAAGACCATCGGCAGGCAGCTCGGCCGGGTATACCGGCCCGCGCGAGGCGGAGACATCTCGCGGAGTAGCCTGAGTCCTCGGCTCGCCGCCCGCCATCTGGGGTGGTCGCCTAGGGTGGACCTTGAAGAGGGGCTGAGAAGGACCTACGAGTGGTGGGCCGCCTCGATTCCCGGTTCTGCCGAGCGGGCTTAGCCAAGCGGCACACAAGTCCTTTGGATATGCAGGACCGTCATGCTCACGCATGGCCAGGACAATGCGAGTATGGGCGCGAAGAGACAGGCATGTACCATTATGCCGCCTTGCGAATGCGCGAGGGTTGTCTCTCGGGGCGCCGGGAAGGCGCCCTTCTTCCTACCTGACACCCTGAAGGCGACCCTGTAGCCCGCCGGCGCACTGGGCCGCATCCGCAGGACTTCTTGCAGGCCTGAAGAACATACGCCTCATGCTCCGACACCTTTCAATCGCCTCTGCCATGACCTCCCTGCCGCGTCTGGCCCGACGTCGGCTCCCGTCTCGGGCGTCTCTCGCCCTCGTGGTGGCCTTCGTCCTCGCGGTGGCCCTCACCCTCCCCGGGTGCCTGCGGCTCGGCCGCCCGGGGGTCACCATCGTCCTCTGGGACGGTCCCCGCTGGCCGGACGAGACGGGCAACCGCTACCACTGGGTGCAGTCCAAGATAGAGGAGTTCGAGGCCTCCCACCCCTTCGTCGAGGTCGTCCTCGTGCCGGTCGAGTGGGAGGACCTGAGGGGGATGCTCGACGAGGCCAAGAACGCCGGCCAGCTCCCGGACGTGGCCCCCTTCGACATAAGCGCCGGGGGCGTCACCCTCGAGGAGGTCCGGGAGGGCCTCCTCGAGCCGGTCGAGAGTTTCATCTCCGCCCCGGACGACCTCTCCCCCCAGGCGCGGGCCGCCTACACCGTGGACGGCACCCTCTGGGGCTTCCCGGCGACGATGACCGGACACGTCCTCCTCCTGAACCTTGACCTCTTCGCCGAGCGGGGGGTCGAGCCGCCCCCCGGTGGCAGGTGGACCTGGGAGGAGTTCCTCTCCGCCTGCCGGGCCCTCACCTTCGACCGGGACGGCGACGGCGAGACAGATGTCTGGGGCTTCGCCACCTACGTCCTCCCCGGCTACTACGAGGTCTGGCCCTTCCTCTACGCGGCCGGGGCCCGCCCGCTGTCAGAGGACCTTCAGGCCTACACCTTCGACTCCGAAGCCGCCGTGGCCGCCCTGGAGAGACTGGCGGACCTCATCTTCGAGGAGGAGGCGGCCCACCCCTCGACAGGGACGGCCTCGGTCGGGACCATCTTCGACCTCTTCGCCGACGCGGAGCGTCAGGAGGTGGCCATCGAACCCTGGTCGGCCTGGGCCATAGACTACCTGATGACCCAGGACGGGGTCATCAAGAACTTCGGCGTGGCCGCCTACCCCTTCCCGCCCGGCGCCTCCTCCGCCGGCCCCTCGGGGGAGGCAGCTACCCAGCCCGTGACCGTCGGCGCCACGGCCGGCTTCGTGGTCTTCCGCCAGGAGGACCCTCACCGGCGGGGGGTGGCCATGGAGCTGGCGGACTACCTCACCTCCACGAGCTCGCAGTACGAGCTCGCCCGCGGCTACCACGCCTTCCCGGCCCGGAGGAGCGCCCTGGACCTCGACCCCTTCGCCGGAGAGCCGGCCTACGAGCGCGCCGCCGAGATCGTCTTCCACGCCGAGAGCCTGCCCCCTCATCCCCGGTGGCCGGAGATAGAGCGCCTCATCCAGAGGCAGATACAGATGGCCCTCCTCGGAATCAAGAAGGCCTCAGAGGCCCTCCAGGACGCCGGGGAGGCGGTCGCACCGCTACTAGAGGATTCGGAGCCTTAGCCGCAGCCTCGGACCCGTCTGCGAGGGCCAGCTGGCGTGAAGGAGAAGGAAAGCTGCCTGCCGTCCCACGAGCCGGGCGCTGGCGGACTAAGCCGCCCGAGCAGCGTTTGGCGCTCCTCCGGGTCAAGCGCGGAAAGCCAGGGCCTGCTTGCGGGGGTCGGCCGGCACCCCTATGAAGCCCCCGGGGTCGAACCATCCGCCGGGGCCGTCGGTGGAGTCTCCGTTACCGCCGCCATCGGGAGCGTCAGGAGAATCTCCCTGGTCCCCTGGGCCTTCTTGCATGGCTCCCGCGAGCAGTGACAGCACGTACTCGACCGCCCGCAGGAGGCGCCCGAAGTGCTCCGCCAGCCATTTCATCTTCTCCGCGTTGCTGGGGAAGTTCTGTAAGTCCTCGAAGACGGCCTCAATGCCGTCCAGGTAGTGCTGGAGGTCGGTGATGTCCTCCAGAGGACAACTCGCGCCGTCTCCGTTGTCAGACTCGTGCGAGGGTGCACCCGCCGTGCCTCGCCCCCTCGTGCCCGCGTAACAGCGTCTCAGCACGTCGGTGTGGCGGGCCAGTCGCCGCGCCGACTCGATGCGGTCGGCGATATCCGGGTATCGCTCGGGGTCGAGGGCGGCGAGCTGCCGCAGGTCGCGGGCTACCCAGCCCGCGTCCTTCACTTCCAGGAGGACGGGCCCGTTCCCGTCTTCCTTCTCACCTGGGTCTACGGCCCTCAGGCTGACCCGTCGGAAGCGCCAGACTGGAAGTGAACGGCCGGCTCCCAAATCAAGGCTGCCGGCCCCGTGACGGTCGTCGTATTCCAGGACCATGTCGGGTCCGGAGTCGACCGACACCCGGGTCGGCCGGCCGCGTGCGTCCCTCTCGACGGCCACCCGGACCGGGGCGGGAACGTGTACCTCTATCCGCGTTCTCCGGTGGGAGTCCGGAAAGAGACGCACGAAACAGCCGCCAGGCACCAGGGACCATTCGTCCCTCGAGAAGTCGGCGGCGTCCGGAGGCTCCCCGGGGCGGATGAAGGCCTGTTCCAGGTCCTCGTAGGTCGCGCGGGCGTCCGAGAGCACACGCTGGCAACGGGCCCGGGTGCGCCGGATTTCGCCCCAGAAGGGTAGACGCTCCAGGAACGCCCGTACGGGACGCGAGGCGAGCTCCCTGAGCGGCTCGGGAATCAGGCGCCAGTAGCTCTTACCCAGGACGAAGAGGTCACGCTCGTCCAAGAGGCCCTCGGCCGTGCGCTGCACACCCGGGGACCAGCGGTGGTAGCCCGTGCCGGTCGTGATGCCCCAGACGATGGCTTGCACATCCTCCCGGGGGACTTGCCGGCGCTCGGCCGCGGACCGGAGGAGCCGGCGAACGATGGCGCTCAACCGGCCGCGCATGGGAGCGGCGGCGTAGGCGGAACCCGACCCCGGGCCGTGCTTTCCCGGCTCTAGGCAGAAGCTCTCCACGCGGAACTGGTAGGTCCCGGGGGGCAGCCGGACCCTGCCGGTGGAGGCCAGGTCATCG
Source organism: Clostridiales bacterium (assembly GCA_003541445.1). Taxonomy (GTDB): domain Bacteria; phylum Bacillota; class Sulfobacillia; order UBA995; family UBA9673; genus UBA9673. Next base: position 5,837 of record DPMO01000208.1, read on the forward strand.
ACGGCCCGTGGCGGGGGCTGGCCCGAGTCCCGGTCGCCCAGACGCAGGCGGGGATAGGCGCTACCCGGGTCGGTGTCGATAGGGCTTCCCGGCCACAGTCGTGCCAGAATCCTCGCGAAAATCGCTTCCACCCACAGGCGGAATGCTGGCTGAGCCATGGGTCGCTTCACTCCCTTCTCTTTAGAAGGAGGGCGGACGTCTCTGAAGGCCACGAGGATGATATACTCACTCGCCATCGGTTTGACGTTGCGGCTTCCACTACCTTCCTTTCCGCATGGGACCGATGGTGGTCACCTAGGGCCCCACAACGGTTCCAAGAACGGTTTTCTGGGATTGGGACCGGGGCAGGTCGCCCAGCGCTGGGGGCAGAGTGGGAGAGCCACTGTGGCCTGGAGGAACCAGGGGTCCGCATAGCCAAGTTCACGTTGACGCACACCGGCACCGGGAGGCTCCGCAGAGACCTTGGACCGCAGCGGCCTTTTCCCTGACGCCACCGAGGCCGGATGCCGCCTGACTGGCCCTGAGTTGCGGGTCCTCCTGGTGGTGGCTAACCGGGACTACGGGGGCGCGGAGAGGCACGTTGTCGACCTCGCGGGTGAGCTCGCCCGGAGGGGCCACAGGGTGGGTTGTCTCTTCCCCGAGGCCAGCGGGGTCGCTGACCTGCTCGCACCGGAGGTCGAGGCCCTGGCCGTGGGGGGTCCCTGGCTGCCCTACCGCCTGACCCGCGGGCTGCGGACGGCCTTGCGGGTCTTCCGCCCCGACGTGGTCCACCTTCACGGGCCGAGGGCGACCCTCCTCGGCAGGCTCGTGCTCGGGGCAAGCCCCCGGAGGCGCCGCCCGGCCGTGGTGTCCACGGCCCACGGCTGGGTTCCGCGGCGGCTCGCGATGTACCCCCTGTACGAGGCCGCGTACCTCGCAACGGCACGGCTCGACGACGTGACCGTGGCCGTGTCCCGTGACACGGCCCAGCGCTTCGGTCGGTGGGCCCGGCGGGTGGTCGTCGTGCCGAACGGCATCCGCCGACCGGCCTCCCTCCCACCCTATGCGGCCCCTCTGGACTGCGGCCTCGTCAAGCTCGGCTTCGTTGGCCGGCTCACCCAGGAGAAGGACTTCCCCACGGCGCTGGCCGCGTTCGCCGCGGCGAGAAGCGAACTCAGTGGAGATTTCGACCTCGAACTCCACGTTTACGGTGACGGCCCTCTTACTGACTCGGCCCACCGCCTGGCCAGGCGGGCGGGCGGCCGCGGGGTGCACTTCCACGGCTGGGCGCCGCCCAGGGACATCCCCAGGGTCCTGGCAGGCTTGACGGCCCTTCTCCTGACCTCCCGCGAGGAGGGTCTGCCCTACGTGGCCCTCGAGGCCATGGCCTTCGGGTGTCCTCTCGTGGCCAGTGCCGTGGGCGGCCTTCCCGAGCTCATCGAGGACGGGGTGACGGGCTGCCTGGTCAGGCCGGGGGACGGCGACGGAGTGGCGCGGGCCGTACGGAGGTTAGCGACCCAACCCGGCTTTGCCGAGACCGTTCGCCGGGCCGCGTGGGAAAGGGTTGAGAGCTATTCCATCGAAGCTATGGTCGACGGTACGGAGTCGGCCTACCGCTTGGCGCTGGAGTGGAAGCAGGAGGAGACATGAAGAGACCGAGCGGTCCGCGCACCCGGAGCTACGGCCCGTGGCCCTTCGCGCGATCTGGTGCTCGTTCACGCCGGGTACCTGGGGGCCTTCCTCATCCGCTTCGGCGGCGCCCTGCCCGATACGAACTTTCGGGCCTACGTCCAGTTGGCCCCGGGTGTCACCGTGCTCACTCTCGCCCTCTTCCTGTCCTGTCCTAGGGCCCTGCAGGTCCTCACCCTCCTTCTCTGGCGCGGCGCGGTCTGGCGGGTGGCTCAAAGAGTTTGGGGTCCGGAGAGGGTCATCGTCTGCGGGCCGCCGGGCGAGGCCGAGGACTTCACCCGGCGTCTCACCTCAGTCAGGATGACAGGTTGGGAGGTCCTGGGGACTCTAGTCGGCCGGCCGCCGGGGGCCCCGGAGGAGTCGCTGTCGGAAGTCGCCGCGGCGGTAGCGGCGCAACGGGCACCCCGGGGGGACGAAGACGGCCCGGGGCAACGGGAGAGGGAGGACCCCTTCCCCCTGTCCCACGTACGTCATCATCGTCACGCCCGCGCTTGAAGACAAGGCAGCGGTCGTGGCTCTTTCTTCCCGGGTCGGGGTGCGCGTGCTCATGGTCCCGGGCTACCGGGACCTCCTGGTGCTCGACTCGAAGATGGCCCAGATTGACGATATCCTGGCCTTCGAGGCTGGCCCGACCGGGGTGCCCGGGCATCTAGCCTGGGCCAAGCGCCTCATGGACATATCCTTCGCCGCCCTTGGCCTCATCCTGACGCTCCCGTGGTACCCCTTCATCGCGCTGGCCGTGAAGCTCTCCTCGCCGGGTCCGGTCTTCTGCTCCCAGACCCGCGTCGGGCTCGGCGGCTGGCCCTACACTCTCTGGAAGTTCCGGACAATGAGGGTCGAC
>DPMO01000116.1 GCA_003541445.1 Clostridiales bacterium
GGAGCCCGCCGCCGCGAACTATGTCGCCCAGGGCGTGACCCTCATCGTCTCAGGGAACTGCGGCACGAGCGGCGCCCCGATCGACCCGGAAGACCCCGAGACAGCAGCTCTCCTGACGACCCACGACCTCAGGGAGGTCGTCACGTGGTCGACCTTCGTCGAGTACATGGAGGCCCTCGACAGGCTCCCGAAGGCCGTCAACGTCGCCACCCTGGTGGGCTTCGGCAACGTCCGCGCGGTCGTGATGGGCTACGGCGCCTCAAGGCCGTCCCGGGCCGACCTCGAGGCCATGAAGGGGCATGTCCGCGAGGCGATGGAGGCCGGAGCCTTCGGCCTGTCGACCGGCCTCATCTACGTCCCCCAGGTCTTCGCCGGATTCGAGGAGGTCCTCGAGGTGGCGAAGGCCGCCGGAGACTGTGGCGGCCTCTACGCCACGCACCTCCGCAACGAGTCGGAGCGCCTCATCGACGCCGTCATCGAGGCCGTCAGGGTGGGACAGGCCTCCGGCCTGCGGGTCCAGATCTCCCACCACAAGGTCGCCGGGCGGAGGAACTGGGGGCTGGTCCGTACGGCTCTCGAACTGGAGGAATACTACCGGCGGCTCGGGGTCGAGGTCACGTGTGACGTCTACCCGTACACGGCGGGGGCGACGGGACTGTCGGCCCTCTTCCCGAGCTGGACGCAGCGCAGCGGGCGGGAGGGGTTCTTGAGGCTCCTCCAGGACCCCGAGGCCAGGGAGAGGATAAAGGCCGACCTTTCGCGTCCCAGCCCGGACTGGGAGAACCTCCTCTACAACGGGGGTTTCGAGGGCGTGGTCTTCTCCCACAGCAAGGTCTTCCCGGAGTATCTCGGCCTGTCCCTGGCCGAGGTGGCCCGCCGGCGGGCGAAGGACCCGCTGGAGGTCGTGCTGGAGCTTGTCGCCGAGGACTTCGACGCCGGCGTCATCATCCACTCGATGAGCGACGACGATATGCGCTATGTCCTCCGGCACCGGCTGAGCATGGTGGCCGACGACGGCAGCGTGGTGAGGCCGGGCGAGGGCTGTCCGCACCCGCGTGCCTATGGGGCCTTCACGCGGGTCCTCGCCACCTACGCCCGTGACGAGGGCCTCCTCACCCTTGAGGAGGCCGTCCACAAGATGACCGGGCTGCCGGCCTGGAAGCTGGGCCTTGACGACCGGGGAGTCGTGCGGGCCGGGGCGAAGGCCGACCTGGCCGTGTTCGACCTCTGGCGGCTCGGCTCGGCTTCAGAGTTCGGGGACCCGCACCACCTCGCCGAGGGTATGGTCCACGTGCTCGTCAACGGGGATTTCGTCGTCCGGGACGGCCGGCCGACCGGGGCGAGACCGGGCGAGGTCGTCCGGCGGCCGGGGACCTGAAGCGGCGGGCGGCAGGCGGCCGACCGGCAGTGGGGGGCAGATACGGCAGGCGGCGCGGCCCGCTTCGGAGCCGCGAGGGCCTGCGAGAGGGAAAGGGATGAGGACTTGAAGAAGGAGAGGTTGCGTCTCGCCGACTACTATTCCCTGAGGACCGTCACCGACATGGCCGTCTCCCCTGACGGCCGCCGGGTCGCGTTCGTGGTCGAGGGCTTCCGCAAGAAGGACAACGACCGGTACCAGAACCTGTGGGTGGCGCCGACCGACGGGTCCTCGCCCCCGCACCGCCTCACGCGGGGGCCGACCAACGACAGCTCTCCGGTCTGGTCGCCCGATGGTCGGTACCTTGCCTTCCTCTCCACGCGGGAGCACGAGATAGAGGTGGCCGCCGCCCTCGCCGAAGAGGAGGAGAAGCGGAAGCGGGCGGAGGCCGGCGGCGGGGACGGCGCCGGTGAGACCGGTGGCGAGGACGCAGCCGGTGAGACCAGTGGCGGGGACGGCGGTGCGTCAGGCGACGAGGACGCCGGCGCGGCCGGCAACGGGACCGGCGGTGCGAACGGCGGTGCGAACGGCGACGGCGGTGCCGACGACGCCGGCGACGACGAGGAGCCCAAGCCCCAGATATGGGTGTTCGACCTCCAGTTCGGGGGGGAGCCGCGCCAGATCACCCGCCGCGAGGAGGGCGTCGGCGAGTTCGACTGGTCGCCTGAAGGCACGCATCTGGTCTTCTCCTCGCGCGACCCGACCAAGGAGCAGAAGGAGTACCTCAAGAGCATCCGCGGGCAGGGCAAGCCCAAGGACGACCGGGGTCCCCATGTCATCCGACGCACCTCGCACAAGCATGACGGGACCGGGTACCTGGACGAGGTCCGGACCCATCTCTTCGTGGTCGACGTGCGCGACCGCAAGGAGCGCCGCCTGACCTCAGGGCCGTGCGACGAGACCTCGCCGCGGTGGTCGCCGGACGGCCGGTGGATAGCCTTCGTCTCGAACCGCACGGGGGACCCGGACAACAACCGGCGGAACGACCTGTGGCTCATCAGCCCGGACGGGGCGGAGGTCCGACGGCTGACCTTGGGGGATGTCGACGTCTCCGCTCCCCGGTGGTCCCCGGACTCCCGGCGGCTGGCCTTCGTCTCTCCGCTGGAACCGGAGAACGAGTACCTCCTGACACACGTCCTGTGTGTGGAGGTGGCCGACGCCGAGCCGGTGGCGGACCTTGCCGCCTGCGTCGGAGAGGGCTGGTCGAGCATCGGAGGGACAGTGCCCGACCAGCCCGAGGGCGACCCCGTCGCCGGCGCCAGGCGCTACCCCGTCCCGCTCCGCCGGACGCCCTTCAGGGTCCTCACGGAGGGTCTCGACCGCCCCGCGTCAGGCCGGCCGGTCTGGCTCGGGCCTGACGAACTCCTCGTCCTCATGGGGGACCGGGGTCAGACGCGCCTGGCCCGGACAGGGCTCTCGGGGGAGCCGGGGTTCGTCTTCCCGGTGTCTGACCGCATGTGCACCCTGCGGGACTTCGACGCCGCCGGGGGGACGGTCGTCCTCGGCGTCGACCGCCCCGAGACAGGGGTCGACCTCTACGCTCTCGATTCGGCCCTGCTGGGCCGGGAAGACGTCGACAGGGCGGTGACCCGGCTCACCCGCTTCAATGAGGAGCTCCTCGCGGAACGGGCCACGGCAGGGCAGGAGCGGGTGGAGTTCAGGAACTCGGAGGGGGAGACCGTCGAGGCCATCGTCGTCCTGCCGCCAGGGTTCGACCCGGCGGCCGGCCCGGCGCCCCTCATCGTCAACATCCACGGGGGCCCGATGTCCTACGATAGCCCGGGCTTCCAATTCGACGACCAGTACTGGGCGGGTCTCGGCTA
>DPMO01000036.1 GCA_003541445.1 Clostridiales bacterium
TGTAGAGAGGTTCGAACCGCCGGACTGGCCCGTGACGGTGGGGTGCGTCTCGGACACGCACATCCCGGGGCGCGCCCGCAGCCTTCCCCGCGCGCTCCTGGACGGGCTCGCGGGAGCGGACCTCATCCTTCACGCCGGGGACCTCGTGAGCGCCGACGTCCTCCTCGAGCTCGAGGCCCTGGCTCCCACGGTGGCCGTGGCCGGCAACGTCGACCCGCCGGAACTGGCCGAACGTCTCGGGCCGGCCGTCGTGGTCGGGGTAGGCGGCTGGCGGGTGGCCCTCGTCCACGGCCATCTCGGCCGCGGGGCGAACACGCCCGAGAGAGCGCTGGCCTCTGTCCGCCGGGCGAGGCCACACGTGCTCGTCTTCGGCCACAGCCACCGGCCGCTGTGCGGCTTCAAGGACGGAGTCCTTCTGCTCAACCCCGGCTCGCCGACCGACCCCCGCCTGGCTCCGTGGCCGTCCTACGGGCTGCTCGTCCTGCCGCGTCCGGGTCCGGGTGCCCGGCCCCACGGTGAGGTGGTGAAGCTCGGGGACGGAGACTCCGCAGCGCCCGGTCTGGGCTAGCTAGTCGTCGGGAACCGGAGCGCCGCCGCCCGAGAGCCGCCCGGCCACCTCCTCCCAGCGGAGGAGGGCCTCTTCGAGATCGGCGAGGACCTGCCGGTAGTCGGCGTCGAGGTGGGCCCCCTTGCCGCCGCGGTAGGAGTCCGGGTCGGCCATCAGGGACTCAAGCTCGCCCCGGCGGCGCTCGAGCCTGTCTATCCGGGCCTCGATGTCGGCGAGCTCCCGCTCGAGTCGGGCGCGGCGCCCCTTGGACAGCTTGGCCGGGGCATCCCGTCCGGCGGCGGCGCCGCCGTCCTTCACGGGGCCCCTCTCGCCCCTGACAGCCGTCGCCGGGCCCGGCTCCGGAGGGGCGACTTCCCGTGCCCTCCGCCCGGCTTTCCAGACCCGGTACTCGGCGTAGCCTCCCTCGAACCGCACCAGGTTGCCGGACTCCAGCTCCCAGACCCTGTCGGCGAGCCGCTCGATGAAGTAGCGGTCGTGGGAGACGAAGATGAGCGTTCCGGTGAACTCGGCGAGGGCCTCCTCCAGGGCCTCCCGCGTGGGAAGGTCGAGGTGGTTCGTCGGCTCGTCCATGACGAGGACGTTCGGGCGGGAGGCGATGAGGCAGGCGAGGGCCAGCCGCGACCGCTCCCCCCCGCTGAGGACGGCGACGCGCTTTTCCACGTCGTCACCGGAGAAGAGGAAGCGCCCCAGGTAGCTCCGGCTCCGCGGGATGTCCCACCCGGTGGCGGACACCAGCTCCTCGAGGACGGTCCGGTCGTCGTCGAGGTCGTCGAGCCCCTGGGCGAAGTAGGCCGGCTTCACGCCGGACCCCCACAGGACCCGTCCCGAGGTCGGCGGCAGCCGACCCATGATGACCTCGAGCAGGGTCGTCTTGCCGGTCCCGTTCCGCCCGACCAGGGCGATGCGGTCGCCCTGCTCCACAAGGGCGTCGACATGCCGGAAGAGCCATTCCGAGCCGGCGCCCCCCGGGTCTCGGCCCGCCCCCCGCCCGTCGCCGGCCGGTGCGTCGCTGAAGGCCAGACCCACGTCCTCAAGGCGCAGGACCTCCCGCCCGGACCTTCGCTCCGGTGCCTCGAACCGGAGGCGAGGCGCCGTGGGCGGCCCGGGGGGAGCTTCGGGGCGCCCCATGCGGGCGAGGGCCTTCTCCCGGGACTTGGCCGCCTTGGCCCGGCTCCCGGCCCTGTACCGGCGGACGAAGGCCTCGAGACGCTCGACCTCCTCCTGCCGTCGCTCGTAGGTCTCCCGGGCCCGTTCGAGCCAGGCCTCCTTCTGGGCCACGTACGAGGAGTAGTTCCCCTTCCAGGAGGTCACCCGCCCGCGGTCGACTTCGAGGATCCTCGTCGCGAGGCGGTCGAGGAAGTAGCGGTCGTGGGAGACGACGAGCATCGCTCCCCGGAAGCCCTGGAGGTGGTCCTCGAGCCACTCGGTGGTCTCGAGGTCGAGGTGGTTGGTCGGTTCGTCGAGGATGAGGAGGTCCGGCTCCTCCAGAAGGAGACGCGCCAACCTGGCCCTCGTCCGCTGTCCCCCGCTGAGCCTTGAGACGGGCAGGGTGAGGTGCTTCTCGGAGAAGCCGAGACCGAACAGGACCTCCCTCGCCCGGGCCTCTCTCGCGTAACCGCCGGCCCGCTCGAAGGCCTCCCGGAGGCGGCCGTACTCGTCCATCACCTCCTGGAGGACCTGAGGTCGGCCGCTGCTGGCGGCCATGGTCTCCTCGAGCTCCCGGAGGCGCCGCTCCATCCGGCCCAGGGCGGCCGTGGCCCCCAGGGCGTGTTCGAGGAGGGAGACCTCCCCGTCACGCACCGGGCCCACCTCCTGCTCGAGGTAGCCCAGCCGCGGGCGGCCGACGAGATGGACGTGACCTTCGTCATGGGGGAGCCTGCCGCAGATCACCTCGAGGAGCGTCGTCTTGCCCGAACCGTTGGGGCCGACGACGCCGACGCGCTCCCCGGCGGCCACGGTGAAGGTGACGCCGGAGAAGACGAGGTCGGCGCCGAAGGATTTGGCCAGGTTGTCCACGACGAGGACGGTCAAACCCTGCTCCTCCCGGAGGGCATCATACCACAGGCCCCTGGGACGGGAGCGGCGGTGGCTGTATAATAGGGCACAATGGAGCCCATAGTCGGGAACCGTGGGATGTCCGACGGAGACCCCCAGGAGGTCTCCACGATACGGAAGGGCGCCCGGTCAGCCGGCTCCGGAAGGGGGAGCGCTATGAGGCCAGAGACCGTCGCGAGGGTGGGGCTCCTGGCCGCTCTCTATCTTGTCCTCACGGCCGTGCCGCCCTTCTCCTCGTTCGCCTACGGGCCGGTGCAGGTAAGGGTCTCCGAGGCCCTCATGGTCCTCCCGGCCGTCACCCCGCTCGCCGTCCCGGCGCTCTTTCTGGGCTGCCTCGCCGCCAACCTCGCCGGCGGCCTGGGCCCGGTCGACCTTGTCTTCGGAAGCCTGGCCACCCTGGCCTCGGCGTACCTCGCCCGGCGCCTGCGGCACCTTCCGTGGCTGGTCCCTGTCCCGACCATCGTCATCAACGCCCTCGTGGTCGGGACCTACCTTCCGCTCGTGCTCGGACTGGACATGCCTCTGTGGCTCTCCTGGGCCTACATCGCCGCGGGCGAGACGGTCGCCGCGGCCGGTCTGGGCCTGCCTCTCCTTTTCTACCTGCGGAGCCGCCCTGACCTCGTCGCCCTCCTCCGGGGAAGGCCCGGATGAGTGCCTCACCGGTCATATGAGGGGCGACCCGGATACCGACGCGAGCAGGAAGGCGGTGACCAGCGCCGCGAGGTTGTAGCCGACGTGAAGAACGATGCACACGCTGACCGTCCCGGTTCGGGCTCTGACGTAGCTCAGAATCATCTGCATCGGCGTCACGAACAGGACCTGAGGGAAACTGAGATGTAGCATGGCTCCCACCCCACCGGTCACGATGACCGCTGAGGCGACAGCGCGTCTTCTCATCGCATCGAAGAGAAACCCGCGGAGCATGAGTTCCTCCACCACGGGAGCAAGAAGAACGTTGTCGACCCACAGCACAGGGGAGAGCGCGGCCTCGTAGACCTCAGGAGAATGAGCCTGTGGGAACTCCACCATATGGGAGACGGCGACCACGAATCCCAGAGAAGTTGCAAGGGCCATGCATGGCCCCCTCATCCCCTTGAAGTCGGCCCGACTCGGGAGGAGCAGGCGGAGAGTGTGCACCGGAGAGATGTGCCTGCAGCGCGCAATGAGGGTCAGAGCAACGATGAGCCCTGTGACCGACGCTGTCATGAGCGCCCACGCCACGTGTGACCCGCTCACGCTGTCGGGGCCGCCGAGTAGCGCGTAGGCGACACCGACCCCTACGAGCTTCGAGCCCAGGACGGTCATGGCCCCGCGAAGTCCGGGGGAAGCGGTGCTCGACCATCTGAGCGGCGAGTTCACGATAGGAACCTCGCTCCCGTGGCTCATGCTATCACTCCCTTCTTGCCGCCTTTCGGTTGCGGCCGCGACTAAGCCAAACCTTATGGTCCCATGCCGGGACTGCGAACCCAGGTCGTAAAGAAAGTCCATTTTTTTCTAAATGTTACGGGGTGGACGCAAGTGCTACAAGCAAAACTGCTATGCTCAACATTTTCGACGGCTTCCCCAGAACGGAGAGCATGCTTTCTGGCGGCAGTGCGGATGCCGGGCGAGAAGTTTCGAGTCCTGTTTCGGACTTGAGGCGGCGGCTCGCTGCCAGGTGGCGGTGACGCGACGGGCTAGGTCAGCTCAGGGGGTCGTGTCAGGAGTGTCTCGGATACCAAGTTGGCGGGCTACGGCTCTCCCAGGCAGTCCGCGAGAACCCCGGCGAGGATCCGCGCTGAGGTGAGGCACTCCTGCATCGTGGAGTCCGCGCCGCCGATCTCGACCAGCAGGGCCAACGGAGAGACGTCTTCGTTGTAGCAACCGTCCAGGAGGCAGACCCCTCGGCTGAGGTCGGGGACCACGGCGGAGAGGCCGGAGCTCAGGTTCCGGGCGAAGACATAGTTCCACTGCCACCACGGGTTGTGACGCCCCACGACGAAGAGGACGGAGGCGGCCCGGGCGCCGCCGACAGGTGTTGAGCGGCTCACCGCGTCGCGGTGGATGTCGAGGACGACGACCGGGGAGCGGACGGCGGCGAGCTCGGCCATGAGGCTCTCCCTCGCCCGGAAGTAGGCCCCGGACCGGCCGGACCAGCCGCCCGGGTCGTGGACGGTCTTGATGTGCCTCACCGCCAGCCCCAGGTCGGTCAGCCTGTCGGCCAGCTCCTTCCCGACCCGGACGACGTTCAGGGTCGGGTCGGCCGAGAAGGCCTCACGGTCCGGGGCGTGGTCCCGGCGGGCGGCGGGGTCAGGGAACAGTTCGGGCATGAAGGACTCTGTCGTGTGGGTGTGGTACACGACGACCGTGGCGGGGCCGTGAGGACAGCACCCCTGCAGGAGACCGGCGTAGTTCAGGCGCCGCAGGGGCGACCGGTCGAGTCCGGTGAGCTCGACGAGCCGGGAGACGAAGGAGGCCGCCGGACGGAGCCGGCGAGGCCCCGGCCGCACCCCCGACTTCCCGGGGAAGGGCTCGTCGGGCCAGAACTCCCTTACGGCCCTGGTCACTCCCAGGGGGTCGGGGCGCCAGTAGTGGCTCTCGACCGTCCCGGGGAGTTGGATGTAGACGATGTCGTCCGGGTCGAAATCCCGCCACTCCCGCCAGAGGCCGACAATCTCCAGGAGGGAAAGGTTGGTCTTGACGACGCTGGGGCTGGCCGCATAGGCGGAGAGGGCCTTGGTGAAGCCGCCTCCTGCCAGCTCTCTGCCGACGGCCCGCAGGAACTCGTTCTGCAGCCTGATGCGGGCGATGTCCCCGGCGCGTTCGCCGTACCGGTGGCGGACGAACCGGAGGGCCCCGGTACCGTCCAGGCGGTGGGTGCCCTTGGTGAGCCAGACCCCCTCCGGAGACAGGAGGTCGTGGTCAACGGTGACCGTGACCCCGCCGATGGCGTCCACGAGCGTCTTGAACCCCGCGTAATCGACGATGACGAAGCGGTTGACCGGTATCTGTAGGAGCTCCTCGACCTGACGTTTCAGTTCGAAGAAGGAGAAGTAGGCCATGACGTGGGCGATCTTGTCCGGGCCTCGGCCGGGCAGGGTGACGATCGTGTCGCGGGGAAGGCGGAGGGCCCGGACCGTGTGGGTCCGCCGGTCGAGCCCCAGGACCATCAGGGTGTCGGCAAGGCCGCGGAGATGTTCGAGCGGGATGTGGGAGAAGCGCTTTTCCCGACCCGGCGGGATCTCCGCATGCCTGACGTGCCCGTCCAGGCCGACGACGAGGATGGTGATGAAGTCGAGGGCGTCCAGAGGGACCGGCTCCTCGCGGGCCGCCACGAGACCGCCGGCAGCGTCGACCAGGGGGACCTCCGGCTCGTGGACGCGGGACAGGGGCCGGGCTGCCCCGACGGACACGGCCAGCAGGGTGAGGACCAGAGCGCCGACAGTGACGGTCAGGGGCCCGGACCTGTGCCTGAGCGCTGCCACCCGGCTCACCTCGGGACCCGCCGGAACCGACCGGGGGTGACGGGCTCTCCGTTGTCGGAGAAGACCTTCACAGGAAGGAATATGTGGGGAGGAGGAGAACTAGCATTGCCTGGGTGTCGGCGCATGCGGCCCACGGCCGGACCGGCCCCGCTGAAAACCGAAGATTCCGGATGAGGAGCCGCGGGAGAGACCCGGTGAGGTCGCAGCTCAAGCCGCACGAGCCGGGCGCCGAAGGCGAAAGCATCACCCCTGTCGGGCGGGTGTGGTGGAAACGCTCAGGCACAAGGGACCGCGGCCTGACGGGGCTCTGGAGAGCCCCCGCGTCTTCGCCCGGCCGGGCGAAGACGGCGGGGCACCAAAGGGGAAAACCCGGCCGGCCGAAGCGGCGACCGGGCAATCTCTCAGGTGAAAGGACAGAGACGGCAGCCCGTACGGGTCCTGCCGTCTTTCTTCTTTAAGTCGGGCCGGCATGGCATGCTATCCAGACGGGAGGGAGGTGCTGGAATGACCGGACCGAAAAAGACGCCCCTTTATGACCTGCACGTGAAGCACGGCGGCCGGATCATCGATTTCGGAGGCTGGGCGCTCCCGGTGCAGTACACGAGCATCATCGAAGAGCACCGGACCACCCGGGAGAAGGCCGGTCTCTTCGACGTCTCGCACATGGGGGAGTTCCGGGTCACGGGGAAGGACCCGCTCGGCTTCCTCCAGAAGGCGGTGACGAACGACATCGCCAAGGCGGATGTCGGCCGGTGCGTCTACTCGCCCATGTGCTATCCCTCGGGCGGGTGTGTGGACGACCTCATCGTCTACCGCCTCGGTGAGAAAGAATACCTCATCGTCGTGAACGCGGCCAACGCGGCAAAGGATTTCGCCTGGATGACCGACATCCTGGAGGGCTTCCCGGGGACGCGCCTCGTGGACGAGTCCGACGGGACGGCTGAGCTCGCCCTCCAGGGTCCGAAGGCGGAGACTATCCTCCAGAAGGTCACAGAGGTCGACCTGAAGGCTATCGGCTACTACCGGGTCAGGGACAAGGTGAAGGTCGCCGGGCGGACGTGCATGGTCTCCCGCACGGGCTACACCGGCGAGGACGGGTTCGAGATCTTCTCGTCCCCGGAGGACGCTCCCGAGATCTGGGAGGCCCTGATGGAAGCCGGGCGCCCCGAGGGTCTCGTTCCGGTCGGCCTCGGGGCCCGCGACACCCTGCGGTTCGAGGCGTCGATGCCGCTTTACGGGCAGGAGCTGGACGCGGAGCGGACTCCGCTCGAGGCGGGTCTCGGGCGCTTCGTCTCGTTCGACAAGGGGGACTTCATCGGGCGGGAGGCGCTCTTGGCCCAGAAGGAAAGGGGCCTTGAGAGGAAGCTCGTCGGCTTCGAGATGGTCGGGCGCGGCATCCCGCGGCACGAGTACCCCATCCTCGATGCCGCCGGCCAAGCGGAGATCGGCTATGTGACCTCGGGGTCGTACGCCCCCTCGCTCGAAAGGAACCTCGGGTCCGGCTACGTCCCGGTGGAGATGTCCGGGATAGGGCAGAAGATCCATGTCGGTATCCGCGGCAGAGCCGTCGAGGCCGTCGTGGTGAGGACCCCGTTCTACAAGAGGCGGCGTCCGACCGGGGCGTGATCTCTCAAGAAGGGAGGGTCAAGGATGAGTGGTGTTTACCCGAAGGACTTCAAGTACACGAAGACGCACGAGTGGATAAAGGTGACGGGGAACATCGGACGGGTCGGGCTGAGCAACTTCGCCCAGGACCACCTCGGTGAGATCGTCTTCGTCGAGCTTCCCGAGGTGGGCGCAGAGCTCAAGCAAGGTGAGACCTTCGGGGTCGTCGAGTCGGTCAAGGCCGTCTCGGACTGCTACGCTCCGGCCTCCGGGACGGTGGTCCGGGTCAACGAGAAGCTGGTCGACTCGCCCGAGCTGATCAACTCCGACCCCCACGGGGAAGGGTGGCTCTTCGAGATGGAGCTCTCCGACCCCAGCGAGCTCGACAACCTCATGGACGTCGAGGCCTACGAGAAGTTCGAGGCGGAAGAGGAGGTGGCGCACTGATGGTCCACTCTCCCTACCTGCCCAACACGGAGGCGGACCGCCGGGCGATGCTCGCCGAGCTGGGCCTTGACTCCGTCGAGGACCTCTTCCGCGACATTCCGGAGGAGGTCCGCTTCCGGGGGAGACTCGACCTGCCGCCGGCCCTGTCAGAGCCCGAGCTCCTGGCCCACATGAAGGCCCTGGCCGCAAAGAACGCCGACGCATCGCAGTGGGTCCTGTTCCTGGGAGGCGGCGCCTACGACCACTTCATCCCGAGCGTTGTCGGGCACGTCATCGGCCGGTCGGAGTTCTACACCGCGTACACGCCCTACCAGGCGGAGGTCAGCCAGGGCGTCCTTCAGTCCATCTACGAGTACCAGTCCCTCATAACCCGCCTGACGGGGATGGGTGTCGCCAACGCCTCGATGTACGACGGGGCCAGCGCCATGGCCGAGGCGGCGCTCATCGCCTGCGCCGCGACGCGCCGGAAGAAGGTCGTCGTCCCCATGACCGTCAGCCCCGAGTACCAGGAGACCATCCGGACCTACATGGCCGGCCAGAAGATAGAAGTGGCCGTCGCGCCCTACGACGGCGAGACGGGCACGGCCGACCTGTCGGAGCTGGAGAAGCTCGTCGACGGCGACACCGCGGCCGTCCTCCTCCAGCACCCCAACTACTTCGGCTGTCTGGAGGACCCCGACGAGGTCTCCCGCATCGCCCACGGGGCCGGGGCCCTCTTCGTCGTCGCCGTGGACCCCATCTCTCTCGGCGTTCTGAAGCCGCCGGGCGAGTACGGGGCCGACATCGCCGTGGGCGAGGGCCAACCGCTCGGGAACCCGCTGTCCTTCGGCGGACCGCACCTCGGGTTCTTCGCGGCGACGGAAAAGCTCATCCGCCGCATGCCGGGGCGCATCGCCGGGGTGACGGTGGACAAGGACGGGGACCGGGGTTTCGTCCTGACGTTCCAGACCCGGGAGCAGCACATCAGGCGGGAGAAGGCCACGTCGAACATCTGCACCAACGAGGCCCTCAACGCGCTGGCGGCGGCCGTGTACCTCACCGTCATGGGCCGCGAGGGCCTGGTCGAGGTGGCGAAGCTCTGTCTTCACAAGGCCCGCTACGCCCGTGAGCGGCTCTCGGCCCTCCCCGGCTTCCGGACTCCGTTCAGGGCCCCGTTCTTCAAGGAGTTCGTGGTCTCCGGCCCGCGCCCGCTCGAGGACCTCAACAGGTCTCTCGCCCAAAGGCGCATGCTCGTAGGGCCTGACCTCGGACGGCACTATCCGGAGCTGGAGGGCTCGTTCCTGGTCGCCGTCACCGAGAAGCGGACCAGGGCCGAGATAGACGGTCTGGCCGACGGATTGGGGGGTCTGGCATGAGCGGCAGGGGCTACGTCTACAAGAACGAACCGCTCATCTTCGAGCTGTCCGTGCCGGGCCGCAGGGCCTACAGCCTGCCCGCCCTCGACGTCCCGGCCTCCGACCTCGCCGAGGTCCTGCCGGAGGACCAGCTCCGGCGTGAGCCAGCCGCCCTTCCGGAGGTCAGCGAGGTCGACGTCGTCCGCCACTTCACCCGTCTCTCGCAGCGGAACCACGGGGTCGACCTCGGGTTCTATCCGCTTGGGTCGTGCACGATGAAGTACAACCCGAAGGTCAACGAGGTCGTGGCCAACCTCGACGGGTTCACCGGGGTGCACCCCCTGACCCCCGAGGAGCTCGTCCAGGGCGCCCTCCAGCTCATGTACGAGATGCAGGGCTACCTGGCGGAGATAGGCGGGGTCGACGAGGTGACGCTCCAGCCGGCGGCCGGGGCGCACGGGGAGTTCACCGGTGTCTCCATCATAAGGGCCTACCTGGAGGACAGGGGTGAGGGGCACCGCTACAAGATCATCATCCCCGACTCGGCCCACGGGACGAACCCGGCCACCGCGGTCGTCGCCGGCTGCCGCACGGTCGAGGTGAAGTCGGACGAGCGCGGCGGGGTGGACCTCGAGTCGCTGAAGGCCGTCGTGGACGAGGACGTCGTCTGCCTGATGCTGACCAATCCCAACACGCTCGGGCTCTTCGACGAGAACATCCGCGAGATAGCCGATATCGTCCACAAGGCCGGAGGCCTGCTCTACTACGACGGCGCCAACCTCAACGCGACGATGGGCTACGCCCGCCCGGGTGACGCCGGGTTCGACGTGGTCCACTTCAACCTGCACAAGACCTTCGCGACGCCCCACGGCGGCGGCGGTCCGGGCTCGGGACCGGTCGGCGTCAAGAAGGAGCTGGCCGACTACCTCCCCGTCCCGGTGGTCAGGAAGACGGGTGACCGCTACTTCCTCGACTACTCCGTCCCGAAGACCATCGGCCGGGTGAAGTCGTTCCACGGCAACTTCGGGGTCGTGGTGAAGGCCTACGCCTACATCCGGTCGATGGGCCCCGACGGGCTGAAGCGGGTGAGCGAGGACGCCGTCCTGAACGCCAACTTCCTGATGAGGAAGCTGGCCCGGGACTACCACCTCACCTATGACCGCATCTGCAAGCACGAGTTCGTGGTCTCCGGCGTAAGGCAGAAGGAGCGCTACGGCGTCAAGACCCTCGACATCGCCAAGCGCCTCCTGGACTACGACTTCCACGCGCCGACGGTCTACTTCCCGCTCATCGTCCCGGAGGCGCTGATGGTCGAGCCGACGGAGACGGAGAGCCGGGAGACCCTGGAAGCCTTCGCCGAGGCCATGGCGGCCATCGCCCGTGAGGCGGCGGAGGACCCGGACAAGGTCACCGGCGCCCCGTACACGACCTTCGTCAAGAGGTTGGACGAGGCGCGTGCGGTCCGGCAGCCGGACGTGGCCTTCAAGGGGGACCTCGAAGAGAAGTAGCCGCCCGGCCGCGGCCGTCCCGGCGGGGCCGGCCGTGCGGCAGGCGGCGGGGACGCTGAGAGCGCGGAGGACGGGGCGGCCGCGCGGTGCCGCCCCCCTCCGCCTGTTTCACGGAGGGGAGGTGCCGCCGGTGGGTCAGTGTACGGCGGGATACCGTGAGAGGGTCATACGGTTCGACACGCTGACCGCGACGGAGGCCGTGTCCGTGACGGGGGCGACGTGCGCCGTCCGGTGTGCACACTGTGGGGGCCACTACCTCCGGGGGATGCTCTCCCCGGCCGAGGCCTCCCGGCTGGCCGCTTCCGGCGGCGGCCGGCTCGCAGGCCGCCGGGTGAAGAGCTTCCTGGTCAGCGGTGGCTGCCGGCCGGACGGAGCGGTCCCGCTTCTGGAGCACGAAGGACTCCTCGGGGAACTGGCCCGCGCCGGCCGCCTCAACCTTCACGCGGGCCTGGTTCGGACGGAGGACGAGGCGCGGGCGCTGGCCCGGTACGCCGCAGCCGTCTCGCTCGACTTCACCGTGGACCAGGAGACCATTGACGAGGTCTACGGGTTTCAGGGGGTGAAGGCGTCGGATTTCATCCGGGCCTACGAGCTCCTCTCGGAGTTCATGCCGGTGACCCCGCACGTGCTCGTGGGACTCCACGGGGGGCGGGTGCGGGGCGAGCGCGAGGCCGTTCGCGTCCTCGCCTCGCTCGGCGCGCGGGCCGTCGTCTTCCTCGTCTTCATCCCGACGAGAGGGAGCAGGTTCGAGGGGGCGGAGCCGCCGCCGGTGGAGGAGGTCCTGAGGGTCCTCGAGGGGGCCAGGGAGGCCCTTCCTGACGCTTCCATCGTCCTCGGCTGCATGCGCCCGAAGGGCTCCTACCGTGAGAAGCTGGACGCGGCCGCGGTGAGGGCCCGGGTCGTGGACCGTGTCGCCGTGCCGACCCCGGCGGCGGTGCAGGAGGCGGCACGGCTCGGCCTCGAGGTGGTGTGGTCGGATGAGTGCTGTGTGTTCCCGTCCGGGCCGGTGCCCGCCGGGTGCGCCTCGCCGGAGGAGGGGAGCCCCCTTTGAGAGCTTCAGCCGGAACCCTGGCCGTCGTCAGAGGCCGTCGGCCTGACGCCAGGCCTGGCGGGGACGCCCTGCCGACGACGGCCTACCTTTTGGTCGGCGAAGGATGCTCCCGCGACTGCGGTTTCTGCCCGCAGGCCCGCCGGGCACGGGCGCGCGGCGACCTCTTGGCTCGAGTGAACTGGCCTGAGGCGGGGGGAGAAGGGTTCTGGACGGGCCTGGCCCGGGCCGTCTCCGACGGGCAGATAAGGCGGGTCTGCTTCCAGCTGACCGTGGCGCCCGGCGTGCTCGAAGAGGCCCGGGCCGCGGTGAGCGAGGTCCGCCGGCGCCTGCCCGGGGTCCCGGTGTGCGTGTCGGCCGCGTGCCGGAGCCTCGCCGAGGTCGAGCGCATCCTCGGCTGGGGCGCGGAGCGCGTGACCCTGGCGGTCGACGCCGCGAGCCCGGCCGCCTACCGCGAGGTCAAGGGCGGGTCCCTGGAGCGGCGGCTGGACTTCATCGCCCGGGCGGCCCGGCGGTTCCCGGGGCGGATCGGGACACACCTCATCGCCGGACTGGGGGAGACCGAGGAGGAGATGGTGCGGCTCTTGCAGGTCATGACCGACCTGGACGTGACCGTGGCCCTCTTCGCCTTCACCCCCGTGGAGGGCACAGGCCTCGAGGGCCGCGAGCCTCCCGACCTCCGGTCCTACCGGCGGCTCCAGGCCGCCCGGCACCTTGTCGTGAAGAGCCTCGTCCGGGCCGAGGACATGGGCTTCGACGAGCGGGGACGCATCCGGTCCTATGGCCTGCCGTGGGAGAGCGTGCGGGAGGCCCTGGCCGGGGGGGAGGCCTTCCAAACGAGCGGGTGCAAGGACTGCAACCGCCCCTACTACAACGAGCGTCCCTCCGGGGACCTGTTCAACTACCCGAGGCCGTTGTCGGAGACAGAGAGGGCGGCGGCGCTGGAGGAGGCCCGGCCCGTCGGCGGGGAGGAGGACGGGACCGGGTCCGGGCCCGAGGTGTCGCTGGCACGGAGGGCCGGACGGACGATGGCGCACATCGCGATACGGACGGCGGGGCCCCGCGGCCGCGGCCGGCGCGAGTGGAGGCTCATCGTCGAGGACGAGCCGCGTTGCGCCGCCGAGAACATGGCCGTCGACGAGGCCGTCGCGCGTTCGGTCGCCGCAGGGAACGCTCCCCCGACCCTGCGCTTCTACCGGTGGCGGCCGCCGGCCGTGTCGTTGGGCTACTTCCAAGACGCGGCCGAGGCCGTGGACCTGGAGGCCTGTCGGGCCGAGGGCGTCTCGGTGGTGAGGCGCCTCACCGGCGGCCGGGC
This sequence comes from Clostridiales bacterium, assembly GCA_003541445.1. Taxonomy (GTDB): domain Bacteria; phylum Bacillota; class Sulfobacillia; order UBA995; family UBA9673; genus UBA9673. The sequence continues at coordinate 13,345 of DPMO01000036.1, forward strand.
GGTCCTCCACGACCGGGAGGTAACCTATTCGGTCGTGGTCCCTAGCGCTCTTCTTCCCGACTCGGTCGTGGAGAGCTACCGGCTCCTGGCCGAGGGGCTGGTCACCGGTCTCAGGGCCCTGGGCTACAGGGCCTACCTCGCCCCGGAGAGGCCGGAGCGGGCGGGGGACCCGGGCCCGGGTGTTCCGGGAGCGGCCTGTTTCGAGGTGCCGTCATCCTACGAGATCCTGGTGGGCGGACGGAAGGTCGTCGGGAGCGCCCAGGTCAGGAGGGCGGGGGTCATCCTTCAGCACGGGTCGATAATGCTCGAACTCGATGCGGCCCGCCTGGCCCGCGTGCTGGGCCTGGGTTCGGAAGGGGCCGAGAGGCTCAGGGCCCGGGCCGCGGGCCTGGTAGAGTTCGCCGCCTCCGGCGG
>DPMO01000242.1 GCA_003541445.1 Clostridiales bacterium
CTGGCTGGAGCCGGGCGACATCGCCAACACCCGGTCCCTCGCCGACCTCCGCCGGCTCCTGCGCTGAGAAGGAGTGCTGACGACCGTTGGGCGTGCTCTTCGTCTTCGTCGACGGGCTGGGTTTCGGGGACACCGACCCCGCGGCCAACCCGCTCCGGAGCCCGGGGCTCGGCTTCCTGGGGCCCATCGTCGCTTCGGATTCCGGTCCGCCCGGCCCGGGGGCCGTGCGGAAGGTACGGTTCGCCGGGCGGCGGGGCTGGCTGGCCGCCGCCGACGCGTGCCTCGGGGTGCCGGGCCTCCCCCAGAGCGCGACCGGGCAGACGACCCTTCTCACCGGGGTCAACGCCGCCGCCTACATGGGACGGCACATCAACGCCTTCCCGAGCGGGCGGCTGAGAGCCCTCCTCGAGGAACAGAACCTCCTGACCCTGGGGGCGAGGGCCGGACGGAGGGTGACCTTCCTCAACATGTTCCGGCCGGACGGTCTCAGGCTCCTCCTGGAGGGCAGGCGACGCCCCTCGGCGACGACGGCGGCCGCCCTCGCCGCCGGGCTCAGACTCCGGACCGTGGAGGACCTCCTGGCCGGACAGGCCGTCTACCACGACGTGACCTGCTGGACCATCCACGGGCAACACTACGGGGTGCCGTTGGTCACCGCGGAGGAGGCGGCCGCCCGCGCCCTGAAGGTGGCCCGGGCGCACGACTTCTGTCTTTACGAGTACTTCCTGACCGACATCGCCGGACACGGGCAGGACCGCGACCTAGCGACAGGGGTCCTGAAGAACCTGGACGACTTCCTGGCCGCGGTCGTGGGCGGCCTGGACGATGAGCGGGAGACGCTGGTGGTGGCCTCGGACCACGGGAACGTGGAGGACCTGACGTGCGGGACCCACACGGCCAACCGTGTCCCGGTCCTCGCCTTCGGGCGCCGGGCCCGCGAGACGGTCGAGGGTCTCGAGGACATCTCCCAGGTGGCGGCGAGGCTTGCGCGCGCGGCGGGCATCCCGGGAGTCCGGGAGGGTGGTGAGGCAGAGCATGGATGAGCGGACCCTCGAGGTCCTGGAGTTCGACAAGATTCGCCGCCTTCTGGCGGAGGAGACGTCCTTCGGCCCGGGGCGCGATGCCGCCCTGGCCCTGGAGCCCGTCACCGACCCCGCCGCGGTCGAGCGGGCCCAGCGGGAGACGTCGGAGGCCAGGTCGCTCCTTGACCGCGGGGAGGGCGTGCCCCTGGGTGGACTGCGCGACATCAGGCCCTTCCTCGCGGACGCCCGCGCGGGGGCTCTCCTGGAGCCTTCCCAGCTCCTGGACATCGTGCAGACGTGCGAGGGGGCCTGGAGGCTCCGGGGCTTTTTGCGCGGCCGGGCCGGCGACTGTCCCACTCTCGCCGCCGCGGCCGACGGCATCGGCCACTTCCCGGAACTTGTGGCCGCGATCCGCCGGTGCGTGACGGACCGCGCCGAGATCGCCGACTCCGCCAGCCGCAGGCTCCAGCAGATCCGGTCGGCCTCACGGGCCGCCCTCGCCCGGGTCAAGGAGAAGCTGGAGTCCATCGTCCGCTCCCCGGAGCACCGGAAGGCTCTCCAGGAGCCCATCATCACCCTCCGCGACGACCGGTACGTGGTCCCGGTCCGCGCGGAGTACCGGGAGGCTCTTCCCGGGGTCGTCCACGACCGCTCGGCGAGCGGGATGACCCTCTTCGTCGAGCCCCTGGCCGTGGTGCCCCTCAACAACGAGCTGAGGCAGCTCGCTCTCGAGGAGCGCGACGAGGTCGCCCGCATCCTCCGCGAGCTCACGGACACCGTCCTGAGATTTGCCGACGAGCTGGCCGAGACCGTGAAGGTCCTCGGGCACATCGACCTCTGCGTGGCCAAGGGGCGTCTCAGCGGCCGGCAGGACGCCGTCTCCCCCGTCCTGGGTGAGGAGGGGACGCTTGACCTCAGGGAGGCCAGGCATCCGCTCCTCAAGGTCGAGCCCCCGGGGCGGGTCGTCCCGGTGAACGTGCGGATAGGTCAGGACTTCGACACGATGGTCATCACCGGCCCCAACACCGGCGGCAAGACGGTCACCTTGAAGACCGTCGGTCTGCTGACCCTCATGGCCCTCGCCGGCCTCCACGTGCCCGCCGCGGAGGGCACCCGGGTCTCGGTCTTCCGGGGCGTCTGGGCCGACATCGGGGACGAGCAGAGCATCGAGCAGAACCTCTCGACGTTCTCCGCCCACCTCCGGAACATCATCTCCATCATCGACCACGTCGAGAAAAGCGGGGGAGAGGGACAGCTCGTCCTCCTCGACGAGATCGGGGCCGGCACCGACCCGGCCGAGGGGGCCGCCCTCGCCATGGCCCTCCTCGACTACTTCCACCGCCGGGGGGCCAGGACCATCGCCACCACCCACTACAGCCAGATCAAGGCCTTCGTCTACGAGCGGGAGCGCATGGTCAACGCCTCGGTCGAGTTCGACGTCGAGACCCTCGCTCCGACCTACCGCCTGACCATAGGCCTGCCCGGACGGAGCAACGCCCTGGAGATATCGAACCGCCTCGGCCTGCCGCAGGACATCATCGGGAAGGCGAGGGGCTTCCTGGAGTCGACCGGCCGCGACGTGCCCGCGCTCATCCAGAAGCTCGAGGAGGACCGGGCCAGGGTCGAGGCGGAACTCCGGGAGGCCAGGGAGTCTTCGCGCCGCGCCCGCGAGATGCAGGAGGAGCAGGCGCGGAAGTGGGCCCACATCCGGGCCGACGAGGAGAGGGTGCTGGCGAAGGCCAGGGAGGAGGCCAGACGCATCGTCCGGACCGCCCGTCTGGAGACGGCCGCTCTCCTGGAGCGTATCCGCGAGACGGAGAGGCGCCTGGCCGCCCTGGAGGCCCTGCGGAGACAGGCCGGAGCGGAGGGCGTGGCGGAGGCGGCGGACGGGGCGGACGGTGCGGACGGGGTCGGGGGCCCCGGCGCGGACCAGGCGCCGGAAGCGCCCGGGCCTGCGGCGGCGACTCCGGAGGTCCTGCCGGACGTCCCCTTGGAATCGAGGCGGCGTCTCGACCGCCTCGAGCAGGCGGCCCGCGACATCCTGAGACTGGCCGAGAGAAGGGCCGGGTCCTTGGCCCTGCCGGGTGCGGGACCGCAGCCCGAGGGGGACCATGAGGCCGACGCCGACCGGCGCCCCTGGCCGACCCCCGGCCGGGGGGCGGGCGTGACGCCCGAGCCCGAGGTGGTCAGACCTGGTCGGACCTTCTACGTGGCCGGCCTCAGGCACTTCGGCGAGGTGCTGGCTCCTCCCGACGAGGGGGGCATGGTGAGCCTCATGGTCGGGTCGATGCGCCTCACGGTCCACATCAGCGACCTCCGCCTTCCGGGTCAGGCCGGGGTGCCTCCGGCCCGGCCGACGCGTCGGGGGGAAGCGGAGGGAGCAGAGAGGGTGAAGGGCGGCCGGGGGTCAGGTGCGCCGGAGCCGGCCGCGGGCGCCGGTGTCACCCTGGAGAAGGCCCTGGAGGTCTCCCCTGAGCTCCACCTCCGGGGTCTGACCGTGGAGGAGGCTCTCGCCAGACTCGACAAGTACCTCGACGACGCCGCCCTCGCCGGTCTGGAGACGGTGAGGGTCGTGCACGGACGGGGCACAGGGGCCCTCCGTCAGGCGGTGAGGGACCACCTCGACGGATGTCCCCACGTCCTGTCCCACCGCGCGGCCGCACCGTCGGAGGGCGGCACGGGGGTCACCTTGGTCCGCCTGCGCCAGACGGAAGGCGACGGCGGCGACGGCGGCGACAGCGGCAACAGCGGCCGTTCCGGGGGGCCGGGCCTGGGAAGGCCCGAGGGCTAGCTAGCCGCCTGTGCCCTCCTCGCCGCTGTTGCCGGAGCCGTCCCCGTCTGCACCTGTCTCGTCGGAGCCCGCCTGCCCGGAGTCATCTGAGCCGTCCGTCCCGGCATCGCCGGCGCCGGAGTCATCCGTCCCGGGTTCCCCGCCCGGGCCGGTGACGATGAGCCGGCCGGTCATGTTCCGGCTCGCCTTGCCGGCGTAGACGCTGGAGTAGAACTCGAACTCGCCGGCCTTGTCGCAGATGAAGGTTATGGTCTTCTGCCGGCCCATGAGGCATATCTCGTCGATGCCGTAGGCCGGCAGGGCGAAGCCGTGGTTGGCGTCCAGGGCCTGGACCTTGACCGTCAGCTTCGTGCCCAGGGGGACGGTGATGGTGTCAGGGCTGAACTGCCCGAGATAGGCGGCGACGACGACCTCGGCCACCGGACCCGCGTAGGGCGGCTCGGGGGTCGGGTCGTGGAGTTCGCAGTACTCGGTCGGGTACTCCTCGGCCGCGTCGCGGGGGATGTAGGTCATGAGGCGCTCGGTCTTCTCGTCGACCTTCTGGAAGACCTCGTAGGGCTCAGGCCTCTTGATGAAGGTCCGGACGACCTTCTCGGGGCACTCCGGCCGGGCCAACTGCCACGGGCGGTGCGCGCATACGACGGCCGTGGTGTGGACGTCGCAGGTGCGGATTGGCTGGCGGCCCTCCACGAAGACCTCCTCGCGCAGGTGCTCCCTCGGACACGACGGCCCCGGGAGGAGACCCGACTTGGAGCAGACGACGACACGCACGATGCCCGGCGGCTCCTCCCAGTCCCGCACGGGCTTGCCCTCCAGCCAGCGGGAGACGGTCTCGCGCCATATCGGGGCGCAGTAGGTCCCGCCGAAGATCTTGTCCATCGACTTCGGCTGGTCGTACCCCATCCAGAGGGCGCCGACTATCTCCGGCGTGTAGCCGATGAACCAGGCGTCCCGGACGTCGTCCGTGGTCCCCGTCTTGCCGGCCGCGGGGCGCCCGAAGTTGGCCCCTTGACCCGTCCCCTGGGTGACGACCCCGCGGAGCATGTCGGTGACGAGGTAGGCCGTCTGCTCGGAGATGGCCACCTCGCGCTGGGGCTCGTTCTCCTCCAGGACGTTCCCGTACTTGTCCTCGACCCGCAGGACGGCCAGGGGCTCGACGCGGATGCCCCCGTTGCTGAGGGCGCAGTAGGCCTGGGCCATCTCCAGGACGGACACGCCCTGGGTGAGCCCGCCGATGGCGACGGCGAGACTGGTGTCGTTGTGGGTCCCTTCCGTGACCAGCGAGGAGATGCCGAGGCGCCGGGCGTAGCGGATGCCCGTCTCCACGCCGATGTGGTCGAGGAGCTTCACGGCCACGGTGTTGATGGACCACTCGAGTCCCGTGCGGAGCGGGACGAGACCCCGGTAGAGGAGGTTGTAGTTCTCCGGACTCCAGGGCTCCTGGCCCGGGAGGTGGTAGGTCTTGACCGAGTC
>DPMO01000130.1 GCA_003541445.1 Clostridiales bacterium
GTCGCTGAGGTCATCTAGGCGTTCGAGGCACAGCCGCCTCACCTCGGCCAGTCGCTCCAGGATAGGCAGTCTCGGCTGCGCGTACTGTTCCCAGAGAGCCTTCGTCACCGTCTCCGGCGGCTCGAGGCGCACGATATAGAAGGCTTCACCGCTGGCGATGTGCCCGAGAATCTCCCCGATGCTCCGCTTGCCTTTCCCCGGCCGCCAGCCGAGGGCCTCGTCAGGCAGCCGCTTGACGAGGTCCAGGAGGGTCTTCCGGGAGGCCTCGAGGTGTCTCCGGATGAACGACAGATACCCGTCGTCCAGCGGGACCATCTCCGGACCGCTGATGGCCTCGGTCTCACCCGCGGCCACCGGGACGTCCACGGTGACCGCACCGACCACCTCCACCGGGGGGTTGCCGGCCGGCTCGACCTCTAGTCCCGCCTTCCGGGCCCACTCGAGTTCCGCCTCCAGACGGAGCGGGGACAGGGAGACGGCTATCTCGCGCGACGGCGCCTTGAACCCGAGCCCCGGCAGCTCAGGACAGTGGACCATGCACCAGCCGTCTTTAGAACCAATCTCAAGGTACAGGCGGTAAACCTTGCTCACGTCGTCCACTCCCCCAGGGTCGTCTTGTTCAGACTCTGTCCGTCCCGGCGCTCCGTGTCGCGGGCCGGGATGGAGGAGTTCAACAAGAAAGCGGCCCTACCTCTTTTTGGGCAGGGCCGCCTGCTGGAGCCCCCACGACCGCAGGCCGGCGGGGCGGTCAGGTCGCGACTCCCCTCAACACGGCCTCCACCGACGCCCTCATCTGGTCGTCCCGGTAACACGGCAGGGTTATGGCGTGACCGGGACACTCGGCCGCACAGGTCCCGCACCCGCGGCACTGCACCGGGTCGATCTCGGCCACGCCCCGCTCGTTCATGGCCGGCACGCCGAACGGGCAGACCCGGACGCACGTGAGGCAGGCGGCACACTTCGTCTCGTCGACCGTGGCCACGATGCCCCCGGCCATGAGGGACTCCCTGGCCAGGATGGTCGCCGCCCTGGCCGCCGCCCCTTGGGCCTGCAGGAGGGTCTCGCCGATGGTCTTGGGAGCGTGCGCCCCGCCGCAGAGGAAGACCCCCTGCGTCGTGAGGTCCATCGGGGCCAGCTTGGCATGGGTCTCGACGAAGAAGCCGTCTTCGCCCAGACCCACCTTCAAGAGATTGGCCAGCGCCGCCGCCCCCTGGGACGGGACCACCCCCACGGAGAGAACGACCAGGTCGACCGGAAGGTGGATGTCGGACGCGAGGTCGCTGTCGGCCACGGTGACGAGCGGCCGGCCGTCGGAGGCCTCGGAGATGACGGGAGGCCGCCCGTCGCGGCGTCTTATGAAGACGACCCCCGCCTCACGCGCCCGCCGGTAGGCCTCCTCGCGGAACCCGTAGGTCCTGATGTCGCGGTGGATGATGAAGACCTCGGCCTCGGGGTTCCGCTTCTTGATGAGCAGGGCGTTCTTGACCGCCTGCGAGCAGCACGTCCTTGAGCAGTAGTTCGCCGACCGGTCCTCGCCCCGCGAGCCCACGCACTGGACGAAGACCACCCGGCCGAGGCTTTCGAGCCACCCCTCGCCTTCCTGGCAGAGCCTTCTCTCGAAATCGAGGCGCGTGATGACGGCCGGGTTCTTCCCGTAGAGAGGGTAGGGGCCGGGGGTGGGGCGGTAGGCCTCGTGGCCCGTCGCCACGATGAGGACACCGTGCTCCACCGTGAGGCCGTCCTGTCCGGCGCCGCCCGGACCCGGACGTCGGACCTGGCCGCCGGCACCGTCCCCCTCCGCGTCCTCGACCTTCCCGACCGGCTTCAGCCTCGAGGTGAAATGGCCGGCATGCCCCGAGAACTCCGCGAGCTCGTGTCCGGTCAGCACGGTTATGAGCGGGTCGGCCTCGACACGCCCGACCAGGTCGTCGCACAGCGCCCGGACGTCGGCCACCTCCAGGGTCGAGTGAAGGTGCCTGAGATTGCCCCCGAGGCGGCCTTCCCGCTCGACGAGGGTCACCGGGAAGCCGGCCCCGGCCAGGGAGAGGGCCGCGGCGAGGCCCGCCGGCCCGCCTCCGAGCACGAGGGCCCGGTTGACCACGGGGACGGGGAACATCGTCAGGGGCTCCAGGAGACGGGCCTTGGCCACGGCGGCTGCGACGAGCTCCTTGGCCTTGGCCGTGGCGGCCGCCCTCGAGGCCTTGTGGACCCAGGAGCACTCCTCCCTGATGTTCACCATGTGGAAGAGGAACTGGTTGAGCCCGGCCTCACGCATCATCTCCCGGAAGAGAGGGCCGTGGGTCCTGACCGTGCACGAGGCGACCACCACGCGGTTGAGGCGGTGCTCCGCGATGAGGTCCTTGATGGCCCCGATGGAGTCCTGCGAGCACGTGTAGAGGAACTCCTCGGCGCATACCACCCCGGGCAGGGACCTCGAGGCCTCCACCACCGCCGGGACGTCGACGACCGAGGCGATGTTTATCCCGCAGCGGCAGACGATGACCCCGACGCGGGGTTCCTCCCCGCTGACGTCCCGCTCGGGCGGGAAGGTCTTCGTCCGGGCCAGGGTCCCCCGGGCCAGGGCCAGGAGCCCGCCCGCCGCCCCGGCGGCGGCGCTGCCGCTCATCACCGTCTCGGGGATGTCCTTCGGACCCTGGAAGGCCCCGGCCACGAAGACCCCGGGCCGTGTCGTCCGGCACGGGTCGAGCCCGGTGAGCCCCTTCCCGCGGCCGAAGGCCCCGGCCTCTACGGACGACGGGTGGTCCTCAGGGAGGTCCCCCGCGTAGCCGCGCGGCCCGAGGTCGATCCCGGCCGCCTCGGCCAGGCCGTCCGCCTCCTCCGGCGGCCGGAGGCCTGTGGCCAGGACCACGAGGTCGAACTCTTCCTCCGAGACCCGCCCGTCAGGACCTGTCCAGGTGAGGAGGAGATTGCCTGTGGCGGGGTCCTCCCGCACCGACGAGACGGCCGACCGGCGGAACACGACACCGTACTGCCGACGGGCCGACTCCACGTACCGGTCGAACCCCTTCCCGTGGGACCGCAGGTCGATGTAGAAGACGGTCGCCCGGACGTCGGGGTCGTGCTCCCTGGCAACGATGGCCTGCTTGGTCGAGAACATGCAGCAGACCGCGGAGCAGTACGGCTCGTGGGCCAGGTCGCGCGACCCCACGCACTGGATGAAGGCGATCCTCCTCGGGTGCCTTCCGTCACCGGGACGCTCGAGGACCCCGGCCGTGGGGCCGGTCGAGCTGAGCATCCGCTCGAACTCGAGAGCGGTGACCACGTTGCGGTAGACGCCGTAGCCGTAGGCGGCCGCCGTCGGGTCGAAGGTGGAGTAGCCGGGAGCCAGGATGACCGCCCCCACCTTGAGCTCCACCGTCTCACCCTGGTCGTCGTGGCGGACAGCCCGCTTCTCGCAGACCTTCTCGCAGAGGAGGCACTCCGCGCACACCCCGCAGGCCAGGCACCGCCGGGCCTCGGCGACGGCCTCCTCCCGGCTGAGCCCGAGGCAGACCTCGTCGAAGCTCCGGCGCCGCGTGGCGGCCTCGAGCTTCCTCAAGCGCACCCGCGGCCTGGGGCTGACGCCCCCCGTGTCGACGTCGAGCTTCTGGACGGGTCCCGTCTCCCCGAAGGCGACCCGGAACTTCCGGCCCTCACGGAGGTCCATCCCGCGGAGGTAGCGGTGGATGGACTCCGCGGCCTCCTTGCCGGCGGCCACGGCCGCGACCACCGTGGCCGGCCCGGTGACGGCGTCCCCGCCGGCGAAGACGCCCTCGCGGTTCGTGGCCAGGGTGTAGGGGTCGACGACAAGGGTGTTCCCGCTGCCGCGCCGGAGCCCGCTGTCGGCCAGGAAGAGGAGGTCGGGCGCCTGGCTGACGGCGAAGATGACCGAGTCGCACGGCGTCTCGAACTCCGAACCCTCGACGGGGACGGGCCGCCGGCGGCCGCTCGCGTCCGGGTCGCCCAACCTGTTCCGGACGGCGCGGACACCCGTCACCTTCCCCTTCCCGGTCCCCGCGGCCTCGCCGTCCGGCCCGTCCGCCGGGGACGCGGCTCCGCCGAGGACCTCCACCGGCGCGGTGAGGTACTCGATGCGGACGCCTTCCTCCATGGCGTCCTCGACCTCCTCGGGCAGGGCGGTCATCTCGACCTTCGAGCGCCGGTAGAGGATCGTGACCTCCTCCGCGCCGAGCCTGAGGGCCGTGCGGGCGCAGTCCACGGCCGTGTTGCCGCCGCCGACGACGACGACCCGACGCCCGACGGGGACCCGCTCACCGAGGTTCACCCGGCGGAGGAAGGAGACCCCGTGATAGACGCCCTCCAGGTCCTCGCCGGGGATGCCCACCCGCTGGGGCTCGTGCGCGCCCACACCCAGGAAGACGGCCTTGTAGCCGTCCTCGAAGAGGGAGTCGAGGGACCTGTCCGTGCCTATGGCGACCCCCGTCTTGATCTCGACCCCTTCTCTGCGGATGAGCTCTATCTCACCTTCGAGGAGGCGCCGCGGCAACCTGTACTCGGGGATGCCCACCCTGAGCATGCCGCCCACGACCGGCAGGGCCTCGAAGACCGTGACGGGGTAGCCCCGGCGCGCGAGATGGTAGGCGCAGGAGAGACCCGCCGGGCCGGAGCCGACGACGGCCACCTTCTCCTCCCTGGGAACTTTCTCGTCTCGCAGGGTGTAGGCGGCCGTCCACTCCTTGCGGCCGGCCGGGCCCCCGGGCGCCTCGGGGAGGGAGTCCGCCAGCACGTGCTCGCCGACGAAGCGCTTCAGGCGCTGGATGGCCAGGGGCTCGTCGACGTCGCCGCGCTGACAGACGTCCTCGCACGGGTGGTGGCAGACCGTCCCGCAGATGAGCGGGAAGGGGTTGTCCCGGCGGATGACCTCCCAGGCCTCATGGAAGCGCTCCCGGGCGATGAGGGAGACGTAGGCCTGCACGTTCACCCCGGCCGGGCAGGCGGTGCGGCAGGGCGAGACCCCTCGTTTCTCGATGAGGTACTTGTTCGGGACGGCCTGAGGGAACTGCTTGTAGACGGCCTTCCGGTCGCCGAGGCCGGCGTTGAAGGCGTCGGGCACCGTGACCGGGCAGACCTCGGCACACTCCCCGCAGGCCGTGCACTCCTCGAGGTCCACGTAGCGGGGGGCCTTCCGCACCACGGCGGTGAAGTCGCCCGGCCGCCCCTTGAGTTCGACCAGGGTGGCAAGCGTGTGGACGGTGACGTTGGGGTGGCCGAAGACGTCCGTCATCTTCGGGCCCAGAAGACACATCGAACACTCGTTGGTCGGAAAGGTCTTGTCGAGCTGGGCCATCCGGCCGCCCAGCGAAGGGTCCTTGGTGAGAAGGTGCACCCGGAAGCCGGCCTCCGCAAGGTCGAGCGCGGACTGGACTCCCCCGATGCCTCCTCCGACGACCAGGACGGCGCCGACCGCGTCCGGGCGCCCTTCCCGGCCGGGACCCAAGGACTCTACAGCCATGCCTCACACCTCCGCGTGACGAAACCCTTCCCACCGGGCAGGTGCGGGACGGCTTGGGCGACCGGCGGCGGCCGGCCCGAAGCGTCAGGACGGTCCCGAGACCCACCGGTGCGGGTTCCGACGGCTAAAGTGTCTCGGGCCAGGTGGCTGCGTTCCTGAGTGCGGGGTTACGACGAACAAGATGGGAACGGTCGAGAAACGGTATACCTCAAGACCCGGCTCTGGTTCTTCTGACCTGAAAGGTTCTGGACTCTCGCCCCCCTTCACAGGTCCTAACCGGACACCTGAGCCATTCTAGTCACACCCCGAGATACCCTTCCTAACCGTCAGTCACCCCTGAACATTCGCACGGCCGGTGACGGTGCACGCACCCGCACGGGCGGTGCCCGGCACCCCCCTCCCTCCAGGCAGGGAGCTGGTGTGTATCTCTGCGGGGCGCGGTGGTGTTGACGGCCGGCCGCCCTCAACCATATGTTGGACACGAGATTCACTTCGAGCTCACCCTCGCCTGGAGCGGCGGGGCTTGGACGCCGCATAGACCGGGGTGGCTCCCGGAGAGGAGACGTGCGGGTCTTGAGGTTCAAGAACCCGGTCGGCGTGGGCATCGTGATCATGCTGCTCGTGGGTGTCGGTGTCTCGGGCTGTTCACCCGAGGCCGGCCAGGAGTCGACGACAGACCTGGACCCGATATGGTTCCGGGGGCCGTACCACGGCGAAGTCGGGGAGGCCGAGGCCGGATACCGGTGGGCTGTGTATCACTTCGGCGTCGTGGTCGACGAGCGCAGCGGCAGGACTCTCATACCCGACTACTTCTTGGGAAACACGGACTTCCCGTTCAAGACCCCGCTGTCTCTGGTGGAGCCGGACGGGACGCGCCTGGCGCTCCCGTT
>DPMO01000044.1 GCA_003541445.1 Clostridiales bacterium
CTTGACCGGGAGGGATGAGATGGACAGGCAAGAGGCCTACGAACTCATGCTTGAGAAGGTCAAGACCAAGAACCTTCGCAAGCACATCCTCGCCGTCGAGGCGGTCATGCGCCGCTTGGCCGAAAGACTCGGCCAGGACGTGGAGAAGTGGGGCCTTGCAGGCCTCCTCCACGACATCGACTACGACATGACGAAGGACGACCCCGAACGGCACAGCATGCTCGGAGCCGACATGCTGGCCGAACTGGGGGTGGACCCGGAGATCGTGGACGCGGTCCGGGCCCACAACGACCACCACGGTCTGCCCAGGAAGACCCTCATGGCCAAGGCCCTCTACGCCGCCGACCCCCTCACGGGCCTCATCGTGGCCGCCGCCCTCATCAAGCCGGAGAAGAAGCTCTCGGCCATCGACACGCGCTTCGTCCTGAACCGGTTCGGCGAGAAGGCCTTCGCCCGGGGGGCGCGCCGGGAGCCGATGCTCTCCGTCAAGGACGAGCTGGGACTCGAACTCGACGAGTTCATCAGCCTCGGCCTGGAGGCCATGCAGGGTATAAGCGGGGAGCTGGGCCTCTAGGAGGTGGACGGGGGGCCTGAGCGTCCCGCGGGACCGGGCGAGAGGCTCGGTGTCGTCAGGGTGACCCGGCGGGGGGCGGTCCTCGTCGTCGGACCGGACGGCCGCCCTCTCTTCGAGGTGGACCCCGACCAGGCGAAGGCTGTCGGGGCGATGCACGGTGACCGCGTCGTCGCCCGGAGGAAGAGGCGGCGGCCGGGCACCGTCACCGGCGACCTGCCGCCGGGGCGCATCGTCCGCGTCGTCTCCCGCGCCAACGAGACCGTCGTCGGCAGGCTGGAGCGGCTCGGCCGGGACGAGTGGGTGGTACCCGACGACTCCCGTCTCGGCCCGCGAGTCTCTCTCCACGGAGGTTCCCTCGGCGCTCTGCCCGGGGAGAAGGTCGTCGTCGCCGTGAGCCGCTTCCCCGGACCCAAGCGGGTCTTCCCCTCCGGGGCGGTCGTAGAGAGACTGGGGCCCGCCGGAGAGCCCGACGCGGAGACCCTGGCCGTCATCCGCTCCCACGGCCTGCGCGACGTCTTCCCGGCCGAGGTCCTCGCCGAGGCCGTGCGGCTCCCGCGCGAGGTCGAGCCGGCGGACCTCGAGGGGCGGCTTGACCTCACCGGGGAGGTCGTCTTCACCATCGATGACGCCGAGGCGCGGGACCTCGACGACGCGGTGTCCATCAGCCGGAACGGGAAGGGCCGTTCCTGGCGGCTCGGGGTCCATGTCGCGGACGTGTCGCACTATGTCGCCGCCGGGTCGGCCCTCGACCGGGAGGCCGAAAGGCGCGGAACGAGCGTCTACCTTGCCGACAGGGTGCTTCCCATGTTCCCGCCCCGGCTCTCCAACGGCATCGCCAGCCTGCATCCAGGTGTGGTGCGGCTGACGGTGAGCGTCTTCATGGACATCGACGAGCACGGGCGGACCAGTGCTGTCAGCGTGCACGCCTCCTTCATCCGCTCCGCGGCCCGGCTGACCTACGACGCGGCGGCGGCTTTCCTTGACGGTGGGGAGGACGAGGATGTGCGAGTGGCCGGGCCGGTCGGCTCCGCCCTGCGGGAGATGGCCCTCCTGGCCGAGACCCTGAGGGCCCGCCGCATGAGGAGGGGCAGTCTGGACTTCGAGCTGCCGGAGGAGAACGTCAGGCTCGACGGTCAAGGGCGCCCGGTGGAGGTGGTCCTCCGGCGGCGCAACAGGGCCACCCAGATCATCGAGGAGTTCATGGTCGCGGCCAACGAGGCCGTGGCCGACTATCTGCTGTGGCACGGGGTCCCGTTCATCCGGAGGGTCCACGAGGAACCCTTCCCCGATGACCTCGAGGACCTGCGAGAGGTCCTGGCACCTCTGGCTACCGCATCCCGACGACCCGCGCTCCACGGCCCTCCGACCTCCAGGCCGTCCTCGCGGCGGCCCGGGGCCGACCGGAGGCCGACGACGTCCACAAGGCCGTGCTGCGCGCGCTCCCCCAGGCCCGGTACAGCGTCACGCCCATGCCGCACTACGCCCTGGCCCTGAGGAACTACACGCACTTCACTTCTCCCATCAGACGCTACCCCGACCTCACCGTCCACCGGCAGGTGAAGGCTGTGCTCGAGGGACAGGCGCACGCCAGCCCGGGGGAGGAGGCCGCCCTCGTCCGGCGGCTGGCGGCCGTTGCCGACAGATGCTCGCGGCTGGAGCGCGCCGCCGAGGCGGCGGAGCTCGAGAGCGTGGAGGTCAAGAAGGTCGAACTCGCCCGTTGCTGTCTCGGCCTCGAGGAGGAGGGGGTGGTGACCGGAGTCTTCGACTTCGGGGTCTTCGTCCGCCTGCCGAACGGTGTCGAAGGCCTCGTCCCGGCCAGCGCCCTCGACCCGAGAGGCCTCAGGGCCGGCGACACCTGCCGGGTGCAAGTAGTGAGGGCGGACATAGCTTCGCGGCAGGTGACCCTGGGCCCGGCGTGAACTCCACCCGGAGGCAGGTTCCGGCAATCAGGCCGGGAAACTGTCCACAGCCAGCTTGGGTGGCCGCGTCGAGATGAGGGGCCGCGTCTGATGTGCCGAGTGCGGCTGACCGCGAGGTCTCCGCGGGGGGCGGGAATGCTGAAGCGCGGGCCGGGTCAGAGTGCGGGCGAGGGAGGGGTTTATGTGGGCCTGAAAATTCCTCAAGCGACACCTGCCGGTCATTATGTCCAGGTGGGCGAGGGTCAGGAGCGCTACTGGGCCTTTATCCCAAACCCTCTTCCCCCGCGGCTCGCCCTGGACATAGAGTTGCTTGGGGCTATATCGGCGGCCGACAGGGCCATAGGGGAGCTGGCCGGTCTCAGCGGGATGTTGCCGAACCCCCATCTCCTGGTGGGGCCGTTCGTGCGGCGTGAGGCTGTCCTTTCCTCTCGGATAGAGGGTACTGAGGCCGACATGGAAGACCTGTATGAATACGAAGCTGAGACCGAAGGGGGGGTGGGTGAAGGCGGTAGTGCGCCGCCGAGCGATGTCAGGGAAGTCCTGAACTACGTTCGCGCGCTTGAGTTCGGGCTACGGAGGCTCGAGGATATCCCACTCAGTCTGAGGCTCATCAGGGAACTGCACCAACACTTGATGGCCGGGGTGCGTGGAGGCGGCGCCGCACCAGGGGAGTTCAGGCAGGTTCAAAACTGGATCGGGCCTCCCGGGTGTCGCCCCTCGGAGGCACGCTTTGTTCCGCCTCCGGTCCCCCAAATGGGCGAAGCACTGTCTAATCTTGAGGAATACTTTCATTCCGACGATGACTTGCCCCCGTTGGTGCGGATAGCCTTGATCCACTACCAGTTTGAGGCCATTCATCCCTTCCTGGACGGGAACGGCCGAATCGGGCGCCTCTTGATAGCACTCCTCCTCGTGGCCTGGGGTATACTGCCCTTACCCCTGCTGTACTTGAGTGCGTACTTCGAACGCCGCAGGCAGGAGTACTACGACCTCCTTCTCGAGGTCAGTCAACAAGGTACCTGGTCCCGGTGGCTGAGGTTTTTCCTGCACGGGGTGGCCGAGCAGTCAAAGCTGGCTATCCGGCACGCGCGGCTTCTTCAGCAACTCCGGGGGGAGTACCGTCGCCGTGTGATGAGGGCGCGGCGGTCG
>DPMO01000145.1 GCA_003541445.1 Clostridiales bacterium
CAGCCCGTCAAGACCGGGGACGTTCATACCGTTCCACCTCACTCCACAGACAGCCGCAGTAGGCCTGACGGTACAGGCCCATCTCCCGCGAGGCCGCCACCCCTTCCTTCCAGCCCGGCCTGAAGTCCCGGTAAAGGAAGGCCACCCTGCCGTCCGTGCGGGCCGCGGCCGCCTCCCCCGCCCGGCGGACCTCGTCGTGGAGCTGGTAGGGGCTGACCAGCAGGGTCGTCGTGAACGCGGGGAAGCCCCTCCTTGAGGCCTCCTCGGCGGCGGCCCCGAGCCGCAGGTCGTAGCAGGCCCGGCAGCGGCGCGCCCGGTCCCCGCGGATGTCGAGCGTGGCCCGCAGGTGCTCTTCCGGATGATAATCCCCACCTGTGACGACCTCCAGACCCACCCGCCCGGCGAAGTCCCTGAGGGCGTCCAAGCGGCGCCGGTGCTCCCGGGAAGGCTGGATGTTGGGATTGTAGAAGAACGCCGTCACCGTGAACCCCTCCCCGACGAGCGCCCGGTGGGGATGGACGGCGCACGGACCGCAGCAGGTGTGGAGGAGGATGCGCCCCGGTCCTTCCATCTATTCCCCTCCCGTCTCGTCCCACAGGGCCGGCTGAGCGGCGTCCTCGCGGACCAGACGGGCCGGCGGGCGCCGCCCGAGGTGCCGGTAGGCCGCGGCGGTCAGCACCCTCCCGCGCGGGGTCCTCTTGATGAACCCGAGCTGGAGGAGGAAGGGCTCGTAGACGTCCTCGACCGTCTGGGCCTCCTCGCTCACCGCGGCCGCAAGGGTGTCGAGGCCCACGGGCCCGCCGCCGAACTTGTCGGCCATGGTCGCGATGAGGCGGCGGTCGACCGGGTCGAGGCCCAGCTCGTCTATGTCGAGCAGGCGCAGCCCCTCCCTGGCCGCCTCGGCCGTGATGCGGCCCGGCCCCTTGACCTGGGCGTAGTCGCGCACACGACGGAGCAGGCGGTTGGCGACCCGGGGCGTTCCCCGGGAGCGCCTGGCTATCTCCAGGGCTCCCTCCGGGTCGAGCTCGATGCCGAGGATCGCCGCCGAGCGCGTGACGATGCGGACAAGGTCCCTCTCCTCGTAGAAGCCGAGGCGGCAGACAACCCCGAACCTGTCGCGCATGGGCGAGGTGAGCTGACCCGCCCGCGTCGTGGCCCCGATGAGGGTGAACCTCGGCAGGTCGAGCCTTATGGACCTCGCGCTCGGCCCCCGCCCGATGATGATGTCGAGGGCGAACTCCTCCATGGCCGGGTAGAGTATCTCCTCGACGGCGCGGCTCAGCCGGTGGACCTCGTCGATGAAGAGGACGTCGAAGTCGCTGAGGTTGGTGAGGATGGCGGCGAGGTCTCCCGGCCGCTCGACGGCGGGGCCGGAGGTCACCCTGATGCCGACCTTCATCTCGTTGGCGATGACGTAGGCCAGGGTCGTCTTGCCCAGGCCGGGGGGGCCGTAGAGAAGGACGTGGTCGAGCGGCTCCTTCCGCTCCAGAGCCGCCCGGATGAAGATCTTGAGCCTCTCGACGACCTCGCCCTGGCCGATGTAATCGGCGAAGGAACGGGGCCTGAGCCCGGTCTCCACGTTGCCCTCGTCGGCCGCCGCCCTGGCGGACACCAGCCTGGAGTCCTCAGCCTTGAGGTCACCCTTGCGGGACACCGCGTCACCGCCGCTCCACCGACCCCGTGTCCGGGGGTCAGAGTCTCTTCAGACCGGCCTTCAGGAGCTCGCTCACCCCGGCGCCCTCTCCAAGCTCCTCCCTGGCCTGCCGGATGGCCGCGGCCGCCTCGGCGCGGCCGTAGCCGAGGGTCGCGAGGGCCTCGATGGCCTCCTCCACCGGGTCCTCGGGCACCGGGGCCGCGGCCAGGTCCGCGACCAAGGGAGGGCCCTTGCGGGGAGCGAGCTTGTCCCTCAGCTCGACGACGAGCCGCTGGGACAGCTTCCGCCCCACCCCGGGCAGGCGTCCCAGCCCATCGACATCCTCGAACACCACCATCTCAAGGAAGCGCCGCGGCCGGCAGGCCGAGATGATGCCCAAGGCCACCTTCGGCCCGACCCCCGAGACCGAGAGAAGGAGGTCGAACAGCCTGGCCTCCTCGCTGGTGCCGAAGCCGAAGAGGCTGAGAGCGTCTTCGCGGACATGGAGCCTCGTGTGGAGGAGGACCTCGCCCCCGTCGTCCGGCAGGGCCGACGGCGACGAGTCGGGGGTGAAGACCTGAAAGCCGACCCCACCGACGTCCACGACGACGTAGCCGTCGCCGCGCTCCACGAGGCGCCCCCTCAGGGTCCGTATCACGGCCTCACCCCGCGCCCGACCCCGCCCTGCGGGGCCCCGGACCTGCCGGGCGGAGCCCCGGGCCCGCCCCGTCCCGCCCGCCCGGCGGACAGCATCCGCTCCAGGGTCCGGCTGTGGACCCCGCAGATGGCCACGGCCAGGGCGTCGGCGGCGTCATCCGGGCGCGGCACGGACGGAAGGCCCAGGAGGCTTCTGACCATGGCCTGGACCTGCCTCTTGTCGGCCCGGCCGTAGCCGGTGACGGCGTCCTTGACCTCCAGTGGGGTGTACTCGGACACAGGGACCCCGGCCGCCGCGGCCGTGAGGAGGACGACCCCGCGGGCCTGCCCGACGGCGAGGGCCGTCCGGACGTTGCGGCTGAAGAACACCTGCTCCACCGCCACGAGGTCCACCCGATGGCGGCCCAGGACCCCGGTCAGCTCCTCATGGATGACCAGGAGCCGCTCGGACAGGGATAGGTTCGACGAGGTGCGAATAACCCCGTACTCGAGGGCCTCCAGGCGTGTCCCCTGGCGGACGAGTCCGTACCCGGTGACGGCCGTTCCAGGGTCGACGCCCAGGACGAGCACCTCGAGCACCTCCTGTCGGCGGGTTCTCCCAGCCGTATAACACTTAGACGGCGGCCGACGTTTCCCTTGCCCGGAGGGCCCGGGTGAGACCGGAGGTGTCCACGGGGCGGTGAAGACCGTGCCGAAGGCCCGCAAGACCCCTGCCGGCCCGTCGCCTCTTCGCCTGATGAGGGCGCCGGGCATCGCGCTCTTCCTGGCCTCCGTAACCCTCGTCGCCGCGCTCGCGGCCGGCGTCCCTCTTCCTCCATCGGCCGCCGAAGCGGGCCCGGCCGGCAGGTCCGGGCCGGACGTCTCGGCCGGCGACGCGGCCGGCGACACGGCCGACAGCGGCTGGGAGCGGCTGGAGGGTACCGTCTTCGACCTCGTCTACCGGCCCGACCGCACCCCGGACCCCGCGCAGCTCTTGGCCGTCCTGGAGGAGGCCGCCGCCCGGGCGGCGCTCTTCCTCGACCTCCCCTGGCCGGAGCCTGAAGACCCCTCCCCGGCCCCCTCCCCGGCCTTGAGCCGGACCGTGTTCTTCCTCGGGCCGGAGAAGGCCCTTCCTTCCCGGCTCCGGGGCGAGGAGGTCGTGGTCGTCCCGGGGACGGGACGGCGGGACCTCCGCGAGGCCGCCGTCGGGTCGGTCCTCGCCCGCGCGGCCGGAAAGCCGGCCGGCTTCCGGGTCTCCCGCGCCGTCACCGCCGGTCTCACACACTACCTCGAACACCTCGAAGACCCCGGGGCCGACGGCGCGCCGGAGGGAGCCCTCCACCCCCACGCCGTCGCCCGGGCCCTGTCAGAACGCGGACGCCTGGCCAGCGTCCCGCAGGTCCTCCGCTGGTGGCCGAGCCTGCCCTTCGGACGGGAGCAGCTCGCCTCCCTCGTCGGCCACGTGCACGACCGGTGGGGGCCCGAGGGCCTGGTGGAACTGGCCC
>DPMO01000142.1 GCA_003541445.1 Clostridiales bacterium
CGGAGGATGCTCGTGGTGGGACTTGCCGGTTACGCCCTGTCGTTCGTCCTCGCCGGCCTGTCCCGGAGCCTGCCGGCCCTGATCGGCTCGCGGGCCTTGGGCGGACTCCTTTCGGCGTCCATCTTCCCTTCCAGCCAGGCCCTTATCGCCGACGTGACCGAGCCGGCCGACCGCGGCCCGGCCATGGCCGCCATGGGGGCCTGGATAAACCTGGGCTTTCTCTTCGGACCGGTCGTCGGCGGGGCCCTCTCCGCCTTCGGCCAGAGGGTGCCCATGTTCGTGGCCGGAGGGGTCGTCGCCACAACCGCCCTCCTCGCCTCCGTCCACCTCGTCGAGCCGAGCCGAGCGGCCGATGCAGAAGGACGCGGCAGAGACGGCGCTGCACCCTCACCGAAGGCCTGGCCCCGCCCCGCGGACATAGCCCAGGCCGTCACCAGCCCCATCGCGCCCTACCTCTGGCTCACCTTCGCGGTCAGCTTCAGCCAGTCCGGGCTGACCGCCCTTCTCGGGTACTTCGTCATGGACCGCTTCGGCGGGACGTCCTTGGATGCGGGGACCATCTTCACGTCCGTGGGTCTCACCGGGTTCCTCATGCAGAGCCTTTTCGTCGGCCGGCTCATCCGCCGCTTCGGGGAGCACCGGCTGTCCCTCTGGGGTACGGCGGTCTGTGTCGCCGGCCTCCTGCTCCTTGTTCCCGCCGCCGACCTCACGGCGACCACCATGGCCGCCATGGTGATCTCCCTCGGGGCCAGCGTGCTCAGGCCCTCGCTGACCTCGGCCGTCTCCCGCCGCACCCCGCTTCCCCAGGGGCTGACCATGGGCGTGCAGTCCTCGCTGGACAGCCTGGGACGGATGACAGGCCCTGTCGTGGGCGGTTGGATGTACGGGTTCAGCCTCACCCTGCCGTTCTGGTCCGCGGCGGCCGTGATGGCGGCCGTCGGGGCCTTCTCCGCCGGGCGCAGGCTCGGCCCGGCAGGGAGAGCCTCCCCGTTGAGCGAAGGCAGGGACCGATGACGGCCCGAGAACCCGGCCCGGGGGAGCTGAGCAGGATGACGGGAACGAAGTCGGGCGGACACGGGACGCAGTCAAGCCGCCCGGAAGAGGCGGTCGTCGCCGCGGAGGGGCTCTTCAAGACCTTCGGCCGGACCCGCGCCCTGCACGGCCTGTCGCTGACCGTCCGTCGGGGGGAGAAATACGGTCTGGTGGGGCCGAACGGTTCCGGCAAGACGACGCTCATCAGGGCGGTCGTCGGGCTCATCGTCCCGGACTCGGGGACGGTGAAGGTGTTCGGGGAGAGAGTCCCCTCCGCCGGGGTCTCGAAAAGGGTCGGCTACATGACCCAGTCCGCCGCCCTTTACGAGGACCTCACCGTCCGCGAGAACCTCCGCTTCTTCGCCCGCCTGTTCGGGACCGGGACCGGCCGGCGCCTCTCGGCCCGGGTCGAGGAGACCCTGGAGCTGGTCGACCTCGTCGACCGCGGTGACAGCCCCGTCCGCACCCTCAGCGGCGGCATGCGCCAGAGGGCGAGTCTCGCGGCGGCCCTCATCCATGAGCCGGAGCTTCTCCTCCTCGACGAACCCACGGTCGGGGTCGACCCCGAGCTCCGGCGGGCCCTTTGGGACCACTTCGACCGGCTGAACGCGCAGGGGCGGACCTTCATCATTTCCACCCACATCATGGACGAGGCCGAGCGGTGCGACAGGGTCGGCTTCCTCCGGGCGGGACGGCTCATCGCCGAGGGCACCCCCCGCAGTCTCAGGGAGAGAGCGGGCTCGGCCACGCTCGAGGAAGCCTACCTCTGGCACGCCGGACGGTCGGACGGAGGTGAGACGGAGTGACCGACTCGCTCGGACGCATCGGGGCCATCGCCGCCCGCATCGTCAGGCAGTTCCGCCGCGACCCGCGGACCATCGCCCTCGTCTTCCTGGCGCCGGCCCTGGTGATGACCCTCCTCGGCTACGTCATCACCGAGAAGACCACACCGGTGGCCCTGGGCTACGCCGACCTGGACGAAGGGGTCTTGGTGGGCGGAAGGGCCCTCCGGCTGGGAACGCTTCTCCGCGACCTCCTCGCGGACGAGGGGCTGGAGGTACACGACTACGCCGATGCGGCCCGACTGGAGACAGACGTCCGGCAGGCCGACCTGAGGGCGGGGGTCGTCGTCCCGCCGGACTTCACGGCCAGGCTGCTGGCCGGAGAGGGGTTCGAGGGGCTCCGCCTCCTTCTCGAGGGAAGCGACCCCGTCCTCTCGGCCGACGTCGCCCGGCGCTTCGGAGCGGCGGTCCAGGCCCTGCCCCGGGCCGCTCTCGCCAGACTGCAGGCGACGGCGCCGCCGGGGGTGCCTCCCGAGGTCCCGGCCGACCCCGCCCGGCTCGCCCCGCCGGGACAGCCGGCCGTCGAGTACGCCCACGGCGGACCGGACCTCGGGACCTTGAGCTACTTCGCTCCCGGCTACGTCGCCCTCTTCGCCTTCTTCTTCACCTTCCTCCTGACGAGCGTCTCCTTCCTCCGGGAGCGGTCGTCAGGCACCATGGAGCGGCTCCTGGCCTCGCCGGTGAGAAGGGGCGAGATCGTCCTC
The DNA here is from genome assembly GCA_003541445.1 of Clostridiales bacterium. Taxonomy (GTDB): domain Bacteria; phylum Bacillota; class Sulfobacillia; order UBA995; family UBA9673; genus UBA9673. The sequence continues at coordinate 2,579 of DPMO01000142.1, forward strand.
GGCTACCTCCTGGGCTTCGGCCTCTTCGCCCTCGCCCAGTCGCTCATCATCCTCCTCTACGCCGTCTATGTCCTCGGAGTACGGCTGGCGGGAAGCCTCGCCTCGGCCTTCGCGGTGGAGGCCCTGCTCGTGGCCGTGGCCGTGCTCATGGGGATTTTCTTCTCCTTCTACGCCAGGAACGAGTTCCAGGTCATCCAGTTCATCCCCATCGTCATCATCCCGCAGGTCGTCCTTTCCGGTTTCCTCACCCCGCTCGAGACGATGCACGAGCCCCTGCGGTGGCTCGCCCACGCCATGCCCATGACCTACGCCAACCGCGCCCTGCGGGCGGTCATGATCCGCGGCTGGGAGCTCGGGACCGTCACGGCCGACCTCGCCGCGCTGGCCGGGTTCGTGGTCCTCTTCACCGTCCTGGCCTCGGGGATGATAAAGAGACAGGTCGCCTGACGGTCCCGTCACACCTGGAGCCCGGCCACGAAGCCCTCGTGGATGGCCTCCCCGAGGCGGCGGGGTTCGGCGCAGTCGCCGACGACGAAGAAGCGGGCGTACTCGCGCCGGAGCTCGCGGGCGAGCTCATCCTCCGGTTCCGAGCCCAGGGCGAGGACCACCGTGTCGGCCTCGACCAGCCTCTCGCGCCCGTCGGGGCCCGCGACCTTCAGGCCCTCGTCCACAACAGCCGTTATCCGGTGCCCGGTCAGGACGGTCACGCCCGCCTCCGCCAACAGGCCCAGGAGCGCCGTGCGGTTGACGGGGTTGAGGTCCCCGGCCGCCTCGGGGAGGGTCTCGACGACGGTGACCTGTTTGCCGTGACGGGCGAGGTCCAGAGCTGTCTCACACCCGACGAGGCCCCCTCCGGCGACGACCACCCTGTCGCCCTCGACCGGGGCCGAGGGGCCTTCCGCCTCCCCTTCCCCGCCGGTGAGGCCGTCCCCCCGCGCACCCGGCCCCAGAGCGCCCAGAGCGGCGGCGAACCGTGCCGGCTTCTCCAGGCCCGGTCTCGGCCGGTGGACGTCCCAGGCCTTCACGACGTGCCTCTTCTCGGCCCCGGGCACGGCGGGCCTGGCGGGGCGGGCCCCCGTCGCGACGATCACCGCGTCGGGCCTCTCCCTGGCGATGCGCTGGGGCGTGGCCTCTGTCCCGAGCCGCACCTCCACGCCCAGCTTCCCGAGACGGGTCCGGAGGTACTCGAGCGGGTAGGTCAGAGAGCGCTTGAAGGCCGGGGCCGAGGCCAAAAGGAGCTGGCCTCCGAGCCTGTCCGACTTCTCGAAGAGGATGACCTTGTGTCCCCGCTCGGCGGCCGTGCAGGCCGCCTGCATCCCGGCCGCTCCCCCGCCGACGACGACCACCTTCCGCGGCGTCTCCGCCCGCTGCACCTCGTAGTACTTCTCCCGTCCGGCCCGGGGGTTGACCACACACCCCAGGGGCTTGCCGGCCAGGAGGTTGCCCACGCAGTACTCGTTGCACATGATGCACCGCCGAAGCTCATCCTCCCGGCCCTCGAGGGCCTTCCGGGGCCATTCCGGGTCGGCGATGAGGCCCCGGCCGGAGGCCACGAAGTCGCACTGCCCGTCGGCCAGGACCTGGTCCGCGAGGGCCGGCTCGAAGATGTTCCCGACGGCGACGACCGGGACGTCCACAACCTCCTTCACGGCCGCGGCCAGGGTGACCAGGGGACCTCGACCGAAGTACAGGGGCGGGAAGATCCAGGGCATGGCCTCGTAGCAGCCGGCGTCGACGTGAAGGGCCGTCGCCCCGGCCTCGACCAGGCGGCGGGCGATGGCCCGGGCCTCCTCCAGCGGCCGGTCCCCGGGCACCTTGAGGTCGGCCGAGAACCTGAAGCTCACCGGGAAGTCCGGCCCCAGACGCTCGCGCACGGAGCCGATGAGTTCGACGGCGAACCGGACCCTGTTGTCTAGGCTCCCGCCGTACTCGTCCGTCCGCGTGTTCCAGAG
>DPMO01000141.1 GCA_003541445.1 Clostridiales bacterium
GGCCCGAGGAGGTCGAAGCACCGCACGGTGACGGCGTCCAGACGGTGACGGCGGACCAACCCGCGAAGGGCCTGATGCAGGGCCAGGGCCCCGGTGACGGTGCCGGAGTCGGGCTCCACGACCTCCTCCGCCCGGCGCATGAGCTCGGCCGCCTGGCGCCGGAGCCCCGCGGGGTCCTCCGCGAGGACGGCCCGGCAGGCCTCCACGACGTCGGCCAGGGGTACCGTCACCACCTCGGGGCCCCACACCCGGCGGACGGTCTCCGGGTCCGGCGAGCTCGCCGCGAGCCACTCCGAGGGCCCCCCGAAAAGGCCGATGCGGGCCGAGCGCATGAAGCCCGCCACACGCGCGGTCGCGGCCGCCGCCGACACCTCGCGCGACCAACCCGCCCTGCCGACAACGGCCACGCGCCCGCCCCGGCCGTCCGTGCGGAGCCGGGCGAGGATCTCCAGGCAGGCCGGCAGGGAGTTCGAATGCGGCAGGGCCAAAAGGAGAGGAGCCAGGGCACGCCCGCCCTCCCGCGCCGCCGCGGTCGCCTGCCGGTCCAGCCAGGCGAGGACCTGGGCTTCGGTCCCCCCGGTCAAGACCACCGGGACGGGCACGAAGACCCGGCCGCGTCCCACAGCCTGCGCTGCGCCGGGGTCGGCCTCTCCCGCGGCCTGCGGGGTGGCGTCCGCCCCGACCCGCGCGCCGCCGCCTGCCGGCGTCCGGAGGCTCTCGCCCACCTTCCGCAGCTCCGCCTCGACCTCGGCGGCCGAGGCTTCCGTCTCCTCGCGCCGGGCGATGGGCGAGGCGAAGAAGGCCACCTCGAGTCCTGCCACCGGCTGTCGTGTCTCGCGAACGCTCATCCTTCCCTACCTCCCGCGGCCGGCCCGGCAGGAGATGCGGCCCCGGGCCGGAGTATCATCCGCCGTACGGCTCCGAAAGGAAGTGACGCGGATGCTCTCCCTCCACCTCAACGAGAGTCCCTACAGGGTCCCGTCGCACATCCTGTCGCGGGTCCTCAGCCCGGAGAACCTCGCGCTCAACCGCTACCCGCCCCCAGGAGCGCCGCGTCTCCGCGGGCTCTACGCGGTCTACGCGGGGGTGCGGCCCGAACAGGTCGCCGCCTTCAACGGCGGCGACGAGGCCATCAACATGACCGTCCTCGCCCTGCGCCCGTCCGTGCGCCGGGTCGTGGTCATGCCGCCGACCTTCCCCGAGTACTCCCGGGCGGCCGCCCTTGCCGGGCTGGAGGTCGTGAGGGTCCCCCTCAAGGTGGAGGGGAACGCCTTCCGCGCCGACACACAGGCCCTCCTCCGCGAGGCCAGCCGGGAGCCCTCGCTGGTCTTCGCCTGCCTCCCGAACAACCCCACCGGGAACCGCGTCCTTTCCGAGGAGGACCTCGGCCGACTCCTCACCGTCCGGCCCAGACCGTGGGTCGTCGTCGACGAGGCCTACTGGGAGTTCGCGGGGGGCACCGTCAGGCACCTCCTGGAAAGGCACCCCAACCTCATCATCCTGAGGACCATGTCCAAGGCCTTCTGCCTGGCCGGCCTCAGGGTGGGGTTCGCGCTGGCCTCGCCGGAGGTGGTCGAGCGGCTCGACGAGACGAGGCAGCCGTTCAACATCGGGGCCCTCGCCGAGCTCATCGGGTCGGCCGTCCTCACCGACCCCTCCTACGTGAAGGACGTGGTCGCCCGAATCGTCGAGGCCCGCCGGCGGCTGTCCGAGGGCCTGGCCGCCCTTCCCGGGGTGACCCCCCTGCCCTCGCTCACGAACTTCGTCCTCTGCCGTGTGCCTCACCCTGCGGCCGAGGTCGAGGCGGCCATGAGGGACGAAGGCGTCCGGGTCCGCCACTACCCCCGAGAGCCGGCGCTCGCCCGCCACATCCGCATCACCGTCGGGACCGTCCGGGACATCGACCGCTGCCTGGAAGCCCTGCGGCGGTGCCTGGGTGGCCGGGCTTGACCGCCTCGTTCATGTCAGCAGGCGGACATACTAAGGAAGGCCCTTCACCGCCGAGGGCCCCCGAGCCTCCCCGGGGCCGTGCGGTGGCCGCACGACCACGACACCTGGAGGGAGAGGCGTGAGCAGAAACCGCCTCCTGTTCCTCGTCGACGCGGTCCTCCTTCTCGCGGGCCTCGTCGGCGCCTACACGGGGATAGCCCTGGCCTTCTTCATCCCCCGCGGGCGCGTCGGCCGCCTCGGCACGGACCTTCTCCCCTTCCTCGGGACCCGCGAGGAAGTCCGGCAGGTCCACACCGTGGCGAACCTCGCCCTCATCGGCCTCGTCATCCTCCATCTGGCCCTTCACTGGAGCTGGATCGTCAGGACCGCCCGGCACATATTCCGCCTTCCGACAAAGGCAGGGGCGGCCGGCGGCTCCCCGGCGTCCTTCCGGGAGGGTCCCGAGGACGACGCCTCGAGCCCCTAGAGGTCCTCCTCGGCCACGGCCTCCAGACCCGGCCGGTCGAGGATGGTCACCGTCTCGAGGTTGCGCTCGTAGCGGATGAGCCCTCGGCTCTGCAGGGCCCGCAGGGTCCGGGTGACGGTGACGCGGTTCGACCCGACGAGCCGGGCTATGTCGTCATGGGTGAGCCTGGTGCGCTCGCTTGGCCGGCCGCCGGCCTGCGTCGGGCCCTCTCCTCCGTCACGGGCCGACCTGGCCAGGATGAGGCAGGCGATGCGGCTGGGAACCGTGCGGAAGCACTGGTCGGCCATCTGCTTGCCGAGCAGCTTCATCCGCATGATGAGAGCCGAGAGAAGGGCCCAGGTCAGCTCGGGGCGCTCCTCCATGAGCCGGCGGGCCGTCCGGACGTCCAGCACCCTGACGACCGTGTCGGTGAGAGGTGTGGCCAGCCAGCGGGTGGGGGTCGGGTCGACAAGATTGGCCTCACCGAACGTCGCTCCGGGGCCGAGGATGCAGAACGTTTTCTCCGTGCCGCGGGCCGACACGGCGAAGAAGCGGACCTGCCCGCTCTCGATGAAGTAGAGGCCGTGCTCGGGCCCGATGTAGCTGAAGACGGTCCCGCCCTTCAGGACCTTGCTCGGAGCCGTCTCGAAGACCTCCGGCCACGGCTCGATATCCAGAGGCAGGACAGGGTCGGCGTAGCGGATGTCCCCGCAGAGGTCCTCACTGCCGGTGAGATGGTGTTCCTCCATCAGGTGTCCCTCCCCGGCCCCTCATCACGGAGCAGAAGGGTGGTGTACGCGTTGTTTAGGATTGACTTTTATTTAGAATGCAAATCCGGATTTCCTGCCGTGCCGCAGTCAGCCCCGCCGAGCGGCGGTCTCGGAAAGGTCGAGCCGGCTCCGGCCAGGGTTCCCGACACCGCCGGCACCGCAGCAGAAGAGGTCAAGGCAGCCGGCTGAGGTCTCGCGCGCCGAACAACCGGGCCGAGGCCACACCGGAGCCGAAGAGGAACGCCGCCCCGAGCGCGAGCGACAGGACCGGACCCAGTGGCGATGTAGCCACGGCTGTCAGCTTGACCCCGCCGGCGAGGACAGCAGTGCCGTCACGGCCGAGGCGTCCGGGACCACCGCCAGCATGAAGGCCCCGCCCACAAGGCCGACAAGGACCAGGAGCGCGACCCTGGCCGCCTTCAGGCCGAGCCAGAAGTGGAAGAAGTAGCTGATGGCCGCGAGCAGGAGCGACAGCAGCAGTATCACCGTCAGGTGGGCCATGAGGACTGTCGGCCGGACGGCGATGACCAATGTGCCGACCAGGAGGAGCAGGATACCGAACCCGACCATGACCACGAAGGTGGCCAGGTACTTCGCGGCTACGATCTCCCAGGGACGCATGGGCAGGGCCCGCAGGAAGCAGAAGGTATGGCCGCGCTCCTCGTGCATGAAGCTCAACTGCGGCAGGGTCATCGCCATCACCACCGGGAACACGTTGAAGAAAGTGAGGACCATGTCCGGCGAGGTTCGGCTGAAGACCACCAGAGCCAGCGCGAGAAAACCGACAGTCTGGAGCAGCTGTGACCGCATCTGCACGAACTCCTTGGACACCAGGGGACCCACGGTCATATCTCCTTTCCCGACAGAGACAGCAGGATTTCGTCGAGGCCCAGGCGGTGGACCCGGTGACCGGACACTCCGGTCTCCTCGAGGCGGCGTTCCCATTCCGGCGAGTAGCGGTCCGTTATGCCGGAAAACGAGTCGCCTTGGGTGCGCAGCGAACGAAAGAGCGGGCTGATATCCCGGCCGTTGGCCGGGGTGCGTCCGGTGACGCGGCACCACCGGTCCAGGAGCCTCTCCTTGTCGGCGTACTCCCGGACCCGGCCGTCATCGATGATGGCCACATAGTCGGCGACCTGCTCTACGTCCTGGGTGATGTGCGAGGAAAAGACCACGGCGTGCCTCTCGTCCTTGATCATGTCGGCGATCTCCTCTAGCAGCTCGCGGCGGATGACCGGGTCGACGCCCGAGGTTGGCTCGTCCAGGAGCAAGAGTTCAGGCCGGTGTGATAGAGCCAGGGTCAGGGCCAGCTTGACGCGCATGCCTTTGGAGAGTTGCTTGACTCTCTTACGTGGGTCGAGGTCGAACTTGCGCAGGTAATGCTGTGAGAGCTCCTGGTCCCAGGCGGGGTAGTATCGGCTGACGAGCCCGATGGTCCAGGCGACCGTCATATCCTCGTAGAAACTGGGATTCTCGCTCACGTACCCGATGCGGCGCTTGATGGTGCTCTCATCGCGGGGCATCGAAAGACCCAGAACGCTGACCCGCCCGCGGTCCGGGTAGATGAGGTTCAAGAGTATCCGGATGGTCGTGGTCTTGCCGGCACCGTTCCGACCGACCAAGCCGAGGACGAAGCCCCGGTCCATGGACAGGTCATCGATCTTGAGCCGGAAGTCGCCGAGTTGTTTCTCCACCCCGGTGAGAACGAAGGCTTTCTCACTCATCGTCCAGTCCCTCCGCTTCCATCATCCGTTCGAGCAGCTCCACCAATTGCGGGCGGCGGATGCCGAGCCGAGCCGCGGCTTGGACAGCCTCCCGGATATGGTCCTCGACCTCGGCCAGCTTGAGCCGCTGCCTTGACGACTCCGTCAGTTCGCACACATAGGTGCCACGCCCGGG
>DPMO01000166.1 GCA_003541445.1 Clostridiales bacterium
TGCGAGAAGCTGTCCGGTCAAGACCGCTACCGGGTCCGGCAAGGCGATCACCGCATATAGTGGGCTCCGTGTCCTCTTGTCGGGTCGCGAGCGGTCCGCGTGCAGCACCGCAGGGCAAGCGGGTCAATGGACCCAGGTCCAATTGCCCCCGTATCCCCGAGCTGGTACCCTCGGAGTCAGCGAACCGCAGATGAAGCGGGCACGGCACATGCAGTAGCCAAGCAGCCGAAGATGTGAGGTGTCGCTGATGGAGAGTCCGCATGCCCGTCTGACCGGGATGACCGCGTTCACCGTGGTCGCTCTGAGCCAGTTCCTTTCCATCCTCGGGACGGACATGACCGTGGTCGCCCTGACCATCTGGGCCTGGCGGGAGACGGGTGCGGCCACGGCCCTGGCCCTCCTGGGGTTCTTCGTCATGGCGCCGACGGTCCTCTTCAGCCCCCTGGCGGGGGCCCTGGTCGACCGCTGGAACCGCAAGCTGGTCATGATGCTGGCCGACATCGCCACCGGTGTGGCCACGGCGGCGATCCTGGCCCTTTACCTGGCCGACCTTCTCGAGATGTGGCATCTTTTCGTGGGCGGCGCTTTCGTCGGCGTCTTCCAGTCGTTCCACTTCCCGGCCTACTCGGCCGCGGCCACGCTCATGGTGCCCAAGGACCAGTACAGCCGGGCCAGCGCCATGATTTCCTTGGCCCAGGCCGCCGGGGCTGTCTTCGCGCCCATCGGAGCCGGGGCCCTCATCGGCGTCATCGGAGTCGGAGGCATCCTGGCCATCGACCTGGTGACCCTGGCCCTGGCTCTGGGGGCCCTCCTCCTGGTCCACGTCCCCCAGCCCGAGGTCTCGGCCGCCGGGCTCGAGAGCCGGGGCAGTCTCTGGCGCGAGGCCGGCTACGGCTTCCGCTACATCCTGGCCCGGCCGAGCCTGCTGGGGCTCCAGCTGCTCTTCACGGTAGGCAATCTTCTGTCGGACCTCAGCGGCACGCTGGCCGCCCCGCTCGTCCTCGCCCGGACGGGCGACAACGCCCTCGCCCTCGGGACCGTCCAGTCCACCGGGGCCGTCGGAGGAATCGTGGGCGGCCTCGTGCTGTCGGCCTGGGGCGGCCCCCGCCGGAAAATCCACGGGGTCCTGGCCGGCTGGGCCGGGTGTTTCCTGCTGGGACTGGTCTTCTTCGGGTTGGGGAGGACCGTCCCCACCTGGGCCGCAGCCATGTTCCTGTCGGCTGCGTTCGGCACGCTCATCAGCGCCTCGAACCAGGCCATCTGGCAGAGAAAGGTGCCGCCGGACGTGCAGGGCCGCGTCTTCTCCGTGCGCGCCCTCATCGCCCAGGTCGCCGGCCCGCTGGGCATGCTCATCGCCGGCCCGCTGGCCGACCACGTGCTGGAGCCGGGGATGAGGCCGGGTGGAGCCCTCGTCCCGGTCTTCGGCGGTCTGGTCGGAACCGGTCCGGGAGCCGGGATGGCGCTGGTCTTCATCTTCGCCGGGGTTCTCGGTCTGGCCGGTGTCATAGTCGCCTACAGCGTAAGGGCCGTGCGTGACGTCGAAGACATCGTCCCGGACTACGACGCGGCGCAGGAACCAGCCCCCGGAACGTCCATCGAGGAGTCGGCATCGGACGGTGCGGCTCAGCCCTTGGCTGGGCCCGTGCCCCGGGGCCACGCCGGAAGAGCCGGAAGAACCCGTTGACACCTACCCAGCGCGAGGATATCATGTGACTGACCAGTCATATGACTGGACGGTCACCCGCAGGGAGGTCTCCGTCAGGTGCCGAGGCGGACGTTCTTCAACCTTCCTGAAGACAAGCGCCGGCTCATCACCGACCTGGCCATAGAGGAGTTCGCCGCCCACACCTACCACAAGGCCTCCCTCTCCCGCATCGTCGCCAGGGCCGGTATCGCCAAAGGCTCCATATACCAGTATTTCGCCGGCAAGTTCGACCTCTATCTCTACATCCTCGAGCTGGCCGCTCGAATCAAGCTCGAGGCCATCGACAAGGCCATATCCGGGCTCGGGCCTGAGGCCACCCTCTATGACCGGCTGATGGCCGCCACGGAAGCCTCGCTCAAGCTCGCCGAGACCCATCCCCGGCTCTACGCCATCGGCATGAACCTGCTGCGCGAGACGGACAAGGAGTTGGTGTCCAGAGTCATGGAACGGCTGGAGCCGAAAGGGGACAACGTCTTCCTGGACTGGCTGCAGTCGGCTGTGGAGAAGGGCGACGTCGACCCGCAGGTGAGCCCCCTCGCCGCGAGCTACATGTTCTCCGCCGTCACCATGAGGCTCGGCCAGGACCTGGCCGACGGCCGCCTGAGCCTCGACGAAGCCCTGCCCCTCCTTCGGCAGACGCTGGACATCCTCCATCGGGGCCTCAGGCCCCGGGATGAAGCCGGGTTCGGAGGCGCCGGCACCGACCTCACCGGCGAGACGGACGAGACCGGGGAGAGCGACGAGACCGATAGGGAGTGAGCCGTATGGTCATCAAGGTGGAGGAGCTCTACTACTCCTACGGCGGAGGGAGGAACGCCGTCGACGGCATCAGTTTCGAGGTCGAGAAGGGCGAGATCTTCGGCTTTCTCGGCCCCAACGGGGCGGGCAAGTCCACCACCCAGAACGTGCTCACCGGACTCCTTCCCGTCCAGAAGGGCCGCGTGGAAGTCGCCGGCCGCGACATGAGGCGCGCGGGGCACGACCTCTACAACCTCATCGGGGTCGCGTTCGAGAACCCGAACCTCTACCTGAAGCTGACCGGCCTGGAGAACCTCCAGTTCTTCGCAAGCCTCTACGACCGGGAGACAGCCGACCTCATGTCCCTGCTCCGCAAGGTCGGGTTGGAGGAAGCCGCCCACCAGCGGGTCGCCGCCTACTCCAAGGGCATGCGCCAGAAGCTCGTCCTGGCCAGGTCCCTGGTGAACAAGCCGGAGATATGGTTCCTGGACGAACCCACGGCCGGTCTCGACCCGACGACCACCCAGTGGGTGCTCGATCTCGTCCGTGAGAAGCGCGACGAGGGAACCACGGTCTTCCTGACCACCCACAACATGTACGTGGCCGACAGTCTCTGCGACCGGGTGGCCTTCCTCAACGAGGGCCGCATCGTGGCCATGGACACGCCGAGGAACCTCAAGCTCAAGTACGGCGAGAAGCTCGTCACCGTCGAGCACCGGCGCGACGGGCGGCTGGAGAGAGAGGTTCTCTCCCTCTCGGACGAGCGCGAGCGTGAGCGGCTGGCCGAACTTGTGCGCCTGGGCCGCCTGGAGACGATCCACTCCGAGGAGGCGACCCTGGAAGAGGTCTTCATCAAGGTCACGGGCCGGGCCCTCCAGTGAAGGTCCGGGGCGGAAACGGGGTGACAATGATGCTCCACCGGTTCTTGACCCTCACGGCCAAGGACCTGAGGCTCATCGTCAGGAACCACATGCTGACGGTGGTCGTGGCCGTGGCCCTCATCATCGTGGGCACGGTGAACTTCCTTGTTCCCGAGGACGTCTCCTCTGAGACCGTGGTCGTCCTCTGGGACCGGACGACCGCCCAGTCGGTGGGCCGGCTCTTCGAGGCCGCCGACGCCGAAACCATCTTCGTGGACTCGGAGGCGGCCTTCGAGGAGGCCATGGCCGTCTACGGCAACCGCTTGGGTCTCCGGGTCGAGGGCGGCGAGGTACCCGAGAGGGTTGTCGTGACCTACCAGGGCCACGAGAACCCCGAGGTCCGCCGCCTGCTGGAGGCCTCTCTCCGGCAGCAGCTCAGACCCCTGCGCGGGGAGGCCCCCTTGACCTTCGCCACCGAGACCCTCCAGCCCGGAACGGCCCCCGAGCGGCCGCCGTTCAACCTCTCTCTCCTGCCCATCCTCATCTTCACCGAGGCGGGTATGATCGGGCTCCTGCTGGCCGCGGCTCTCTTCTACTCGGAGAAGACCGAGGGGACCCTGCAGGCCTACCGCGTGACCCCCGGAGGTCTCACGGAGTATCTCCTGGCCAAGAGTGTGGCCATGGGTCTGGTCGGGCTGGTGTCAACGACCATAATCACCCTGCTCACGGTCGGCCTCGACGTGAACTGGCCGGCCGTCCTCGGGGTGGTCTTCCTGTCGGCGGTGGTGGTCACCCTGGTGACCCTCGTCGCAGCCAACATGTTCCAGACCATAAGCCAGTTCCTCTTCACCGGGGTCCTTTTGAACCTGGTCCTCGCCCTGCCGACCGTCAGCTACTTCCTGCCCGGCTTCGCCCCGGTGTGGCTCAGGTGGCTCCCGTCCTACCCGATGATTTTCGCCCTCAGGGAGGCCTACTTCCCGACCGGAGCCGAAGCCGTCCTCACCGGGGCGGTGGGACAGATTCTCCTGACGCTGGTGGTCGTGCTGCCTCTGGCCGTCCTGGCCTTCAGGCGGCAGTTGATTGCGAGGGATGTGTGATGACCAAGAGGATAGTCGCCCTCTTGAGACGCGACCTCAAGGCGAGCCTGAGAGACTTCATGTTGGTCTACGGTCTCGTGGCCCCGTTCCTGCTGGCTCTCGTCGTGAGGGCCTTCATCCCCAGCGTGGGGGGAACCTCGCTGAACCTGGTGGTCACCCGGGAAATCGGTCCGGAGATGATAGACCGACTCGATGACTACGCGAGGATGGAGGTCGTCTCCAGCCGCGAGGCCTTGGAGAGGCGGGTCCTGGCCCTGGACGACGTGGCCGGCATCGTGCCCGACGGGGACAGCTACCGGGTGGTACTGCAGGGCAACGAGGCCCACGACACGGCCGTTCTGCCCGGGCTGGTCCTGGCCGACATCCTCGAGCCCGGAGGGCTCGAGGTCGCTCGGGAGGACCTCGGCAGGGTGGCCTCGCCTCTGAAGCCGGTCCTGGCCATAATCCTGGCCCTCACGGCCATGATGATCGGCGGGATGATGATCGGTTTCAGCATCATCGAGGACAAGGAGACCGGCGTGCTCTCGGCCGTGGCCGTCTCGCCCATGTCGAGATTCGAGTACGTGGCCGGTCGGAGCATCCTCGGGTTCGTGCTCTCGGTGGTGCTGGTCTACGGGAGCCTCTACACGATGGGCGCCGGACCTTTCGATTTCTGGCAGGTTCTCGTGGTGACCCTGCCGGGCACGTTCCTCGCCGTCATCTTCGGCTTCTACATCGGGGCCCTCGGCGAGAACCAGATATCGGGCATAGCCGCGGCGAAGTTCGGGAGCCTGCCCTTCCTGGTCGGCCCCATCCTCACGGCGGTGCTCCCCGAGAAATGGCACTTCACCCTGTGGTGGCTGCCGACCTACTGGACCTACCTCGGCTACCGGGAGGTGTTCACGCCCGGCGGCGCTCTCTGGAGCGAAGTGCTCCGCCTGTCTGCCGTCAGCCTGGCCGTGAGTCTTCTCTTCCTCGCGGCGTCGTGGCGGGTCTTCAGCCGCCGACTGGTCTTGAGGGGGTGACAGGAATGGCCCTCAGCCAGGTCCCGGCCTGGGTCTGGATCCTCCTGGCCGTGGCGGCCGTCGTGGTCACGCCCATCAAGCTTAGAGTGTGGAAGAACATCCTGAGCAACGCCAGGAAGAAGCAGGAGGCTCGGGCGGAAGACGAATAGAGGTTTGTTTGGACGGTTGGGCAGGGGGGCGGGCCGCTTCGGCCCGCCCCCCGTGATGTCCGTCATCCCTCTTCCGTGGGGCACATCCGGTGCCGCCACAGCCGGGGCCGACTTCACCGTCTCCCGAAGGCGGCTTCTCCGCCACGGTGTGAGGGCCCCCCGAGGCGCTCCCTCCAGGGTCCGGGGTTACCTCCAACCCTCCTGGTTCCTGTGCCACAAAAGCCCATTTCCCCGTATCATGTAGCGTTCACGGGGCCACGCGTGTGACGACGGGAAGGCCCCGAAAGGAAGGGATGTCGTATGGGGGTCGTCTGTGCTCCCGCGGATAGGCCTGTGCGGCCTCCGCGGCCGGAGGCCGATACGCTGGTGGACCTCTTCGCTCGCAGCAACGGGAAGAGGATTGTTCTCATCCTCGAGACTTTCCCGTTCTTCATGGTCGGCAGGCTGGTGGGGATGGGACCCGGCACCATCGCGGTCAAGGCCGAGGAGGGAGTCTCCATCGAGTTCGTCGGGAGGAGGTTCTACATCCTCGTCGACACCATTGCCGCGTTCTTCATCGAGGAACCGGACCACCCGATACCGTCACTGTCGAACATCCCGCCGACCCCCGGCCTGAGAGCGTCCGAAGCCACCGCCGACCGCTCGGTCTCGGATGACGATGTCGACCCGAGGTACAATCTCCTCCAGCTCGTGGGGCAGACGCTTCTCTTCGTGCTGCGTCCGGAGCAGTTGGCCATCCTGGGCCAGACCTTCAGGCCCATCTGCGTGGCCACCCTGGAAGCGGCGGCCGCGGACTACGTGAGACTGTCCACCGTGAACATCAGATGGAGCTCCGCGCCGGAGTGGGTGTTCCCGACGCCGCTCTTCGTGCCCAACACTCAGATAGCGGTGTTCCTGCCGTTCAGCCGGGACATTCGGTTCCCGCTGGCCCAGTAGAGGTGAGCCGGACATGCTGAGACATTACGATGTGGTCGCCATTCCGATCCGCATCGTCTACAACGCCTTCGGCGACCACGACCCTGACGGCTGCATGTACGTCTTGAAGGAGAACCGGACCACGGTCGAGCAGTTGGTCGCGGCCAACCCGCTCACGCCGGTCGACCTCGTCCAGCCTCTGGTCCTCCGGGCCAATCTCGGGGACACCATCGAAGTGGAATTCGAGAACGCCCTGAGCTTCCACGCTTCGATGAACGTGAAGGGGCTCTCCTACGACCCTCGGACCTCCGACGGAGCCTATGCCGGCGAGAACCCCGACACGACCGTTCCTCCCGGCGGGAAGGTCACCTACCGGTGGCTGGCCGACAAGATGGGAGTCTTCCAGTTCAGCGACCTCGGCAACGCTCTGGCGAGCGAGGAGGGAAGCAACCTTCACGGGCTCTTCGGGGCTATCGTGGTCGAGCCTCCGGGGTCGACGTGGACCGACCCGGAGACAGGGCTCGAGCTGAGGAGCGGCACCGTTGCCGACATCCACAACCCGTTCCTTCCCGACCGCCGCGAGTACGTCACCATCTTCCACGACGAGCCGGAGATAAAGGACAAGAACGGGCAGACACCCACCGACCCGGTCACCGGCCTCCCGGACATGACCCACGCCATCAACTACCGGTCCGAGCCCTTGCGCAACCGCCTGCGGCTCATCATGGAGGGCCAGGTCTGCCCGGGGTGCGTCGGTGAGGAGGTTCATCACGATTCCTGGGCGTTCGGCGATCCGGCCACCCCGGTTCTCCGGGCCTACCGCGGCGACCCGGTGCGCTGGCACGTCGTCCACGGCGGCGTGAAGGAGACCCACATCTTCCACCTGCACGTCCACCAGTGGATCGAGGACCCGAACGACGTCAACTCGTCCCTCAGGGACTCGCGGGACCTCACGCCCCAGGCCGCATTCTCCTTCGACATCCTCTACGGCGCCGGGAGCCTGCAGGGGGCCTTCGGCGACGCCATCTTCCACTGCCACCTCTACCCGCACTTCGGCCAGGGCATGTGGGGCATCTTCCGCACCCACGACGTCCTGGAGGACGGCACGCGCGTCTACCCCAGCGGCCAGCCCGTGCGTCGCCTCATGCCGCTCCCGGACCGTACACCGCCGCCGGCCCCCACCGCCGAGAAGCCCGGTTTCCCGTTCTTCATCCCCGGGGTCTACACCCAGAGGGCGCCCCAGCCGCCCCTCAACACCGACCGGGGGTTCCCGCCGACTCCGCTGGAGGTGGCGAACTACGCGCCCGGCGCCGGCCCCGGCGCCGTGTTCACGAACCCGTGCCCGCCGGGCGTTCCGGTGAGGCGCTACGACATCGTGGCCATCCAGACGGACATCGTCTACAACAGCGCCGGCTGGCACGACCCCGAGGGGCGGCTGTTCGTCCCGGCCGAGGACGAGGCCGCCGTGAGGGCCGGAACCAAGGCCCCCGAACCCCTCTTCATCCGGGCGAACGCGGGCGAGTGTGTGGAAATCAGGCTGACCAACAAGCTACCGGAGACCCTGGGTCCGAGCGCGTTCCAGACGCTCATGGAAACCACGTTCTGTGGAGCCCACGTGCACTTCGTGAAGTTCGACCCCATCACGGCCGACGGCGCCAACGTGGGTTGGAACTACATAAGCGGTGCCCTGCACGAACAGACCTTCGTCTACCGTTGGTACGCCGACGTGGCGCTGAACATCGCTTTCTTCCATGATCACCTGTTCGCGGCGTCTCACCAACAGCACGGTGTTTTCGCCGCGCTGATCATCGAGCCGCAGGGGTCGGCCTTCCTCAACCCCACGACGGGGCAGCCGATGGGTGCCGGCCTCCAGGCGGTCGTCACCAACCCGTTCATCCCCGACTACCGCGACTTGTGCCTGGCCGTCCACGACTGGGCTCCGCTGTTCACGGCCGATGGGACCCCCCTCAACCCGCCGGCTGTACCCGGTGAGCTCGAGGACCAAGGGGTGATGGGCTTCAACTACCGGAACGAGCCCTTGCAAATCCGCGGCGGCGATGCCGCCTACGTCTTCAGCTCCTTCGTTCACGGCGACCCGGCCACCACCCTGTTCCGGGCCTACGCCGGAGATCCCATCCGGATACGGCTCATCGACGGAGCGTTCGAGGAATCGCATGCTATCAACTTCCACCGGCAGAGGTGGCTCTTCGAGCGGAACAACCTCCGGACCCAGCCGGTCCAGCAGCGGCACATCGGCATCTCCGAAGCCTTCACGTTCGAGTTCAACCTGACCAACGTGGGGTCCGGCGACGAGCGCGACTTCGACTCCCTCTACTACTCCGGCGGCCTGGACGACGTGTGGCTGGGGTGCTGGGGCATCCTCCGGGCCTACGGTCAGGCGGTCGCGGACCTCCTGCCGCTGCCGGACCGTCCGGCCCCTCCGCCGCGGACCATCCCGCTCCCGGTGCCGACCGGCAGCCCGCCGCCCAAGGCGGCCGACCCGGGGAACCCGTGCCCGCCGGGCGTCTCCGTCAGGCGCTACGACATCGTGGCCCTCCTCGCTCGGATCGACTACAACGCCCACGGCGACCACGACCCCTTCGGCATGGTGTTCGTCCGGGCCGAAGACGTCGCGGCCGTGCGCGCCGGCATCATCAACCCCGAGCCGCTCATCATCCGCGCCAACGCGGGCGAGTGTGTGGAAGTCACTCTCAGAAACGAGCTTCCCACTACCCTGCCCGACCACGACGACCCCGACGTTCCTGTCAAGGCGCCCTGGCCCTACTCCAACCGGGTGTCGATGCACGCCGAGCTGATGACCTACGACATCCTCGGCTCTGACGGCGCCACCATCGGCTTCAACCCCGACCAGACCGTGGGGCCCGGGGAGAGCATCACCTACCGGTGGTACGTGGAGGTACCGGGCACCCCGGTCAATCTCACCGATTTCGCCGACATCCTCAACCACCGCCACCACGGTCTCTTCGGCGCGCTGGTCGCCGAGCCGCGGGGCTCGACCTACCGCAACCCGTACACGGGTGCCCCTCAGGCGCACGGAGCGCAACTCGACATCCTCAACCCGTTCCTGCCGGACCACCGGGAGATGGTCGTTATCCTCCACGACGGTGTCTATCTGCTCAACGCGGCCGGCCGGGTCATCCCCGGTGCCTTCGTTCTCATCCCGGTCCCACCCGACGAACTCGACACCGAGGACCAAGGGATGAAGGCGTTCAATTACCGGAGCGAGCCCTTCGAGAACCGGGCCGCCGAGCCCGTTCCCGAAAACATCTTCAACGCCTTCAGCTCCACCGTGCACGGGGATCCCGCCACGCCGATCTTCGTCGCCCTCGTCGGCGACCCGACCACGTTCCAGCTCTTGATGCCCGCCGACAGGCCGAGGGCCCACAGCTTCCTCGTCCACGCGCACAGCTTCCGCAACGTGCACCTCGACCTCTTCTCCCAGGTTTTCGGCGCCCGGAGCGGGGTCACCATCGGCGAGGCCATCGCCAACCCGCTCCTCGGGGCGGCAAGCCCCCTGGGAACCCCGGGGGACTTCCTCTACCGGAGCGGCATGGTCCGTTGGGACATCGAACTTGGGGCCTGGGGCGTCTTCAGGGTGCGGCCTGTCGGCTCTCCGGAGGTGCTGCCGCTGCCCGACAGGAGCGGCTGACGCGCCGCTGGACGTCTTGAGGCGATGACCGCCTGGACGGTGCGCTGCCAGTGCAGGACGTGCTCACGCGGTTCGGGTCGGTCTGGATTCCCTCAACGCCGTAAGCGGGGTCCGCGCGCGCGCAGTCAGTGCCGGCCGTCGGGTCCCGCCTGGAGGCGAGGTCGAACCCTGATGACCAGTGCGGACATCGCCACGAGCAGCACACCGGCGAACAGCAAGGCTATCGGAACGCCGATCGCATTCTCAAAGAGCGAGTAGAGCGCTTGAGGGACAAAGATGACGATGCCGGCGGCGCCGAACCCGAGCGGTGCCCCGCGGCCCCGCCAGAGCGCGACGGCCATCAGAACCACCGATATCACGCAGCCGAGAATCAGATAGCCACCACCCGACCGCCAAGTGTGGGCCGCGAGAATCTGAGGTGCCGCCAGCAGCGCGAGAGAGCCCACCGCCCAGGCGGCGGTGCGCGGCGTCAGCCACCCCATCTCACCGGAAACGGCCCACAGACAGCCGAGAACCAGGTAGCTGAACCCGATGAACGCGGCTTGAGGCGAGGAGAGACATAGGTTCGCGGCGGCCACCACCAGGACGGCGAGAGAGACGGCAACGCTCACGAGCTGGAGCGAGGTCTTGTGGCGCCACCATATCGCGACTCCCACCAGGAGAGCCCCCAGAGAGCCCACCAGGGGAGGCACATCGTGGTCGACCGCCAGCCAGGCGGCGACGAGACCTGACAGGAGCCTGCCCTCCGGTCCCCAACTCACGCCAGAACTGAGTGGTGATCGCAAAGAGGGCCGCGAGCGATAAGGCACCACCAATGTAGCCGAGGACCTCACCGGCAATCGGGGCCGACGGCGGCCGCGCCCGGGCAGCCTCGAAGCTGCGGATGTCCTCTGCCTGCTGGGGCGTGAGAAGCCCGTGGGCCACCCAGTCCTTGAGCCTTGATTCCAGTTCATTCGGGTTCATGTCGTCCCGTCTCCCTGCTCAACGTCCCTGCCGACGCAGCCGGCGAACAGGCTGCCTCGCGGTGCGGTCGGCTTCGGCGAAGGCCGGCCTTCTCCTCCAAGGGCACCGTCAGGGCTGCCCGGGAGGCCGAATCGCAGTCCGATGGATACTCTCTGAGGGGAGACCTCGGAGAGACAGAAGGTTGAGACATCGGTTGTGGAAGACCAGTCCAATCATTGTTGGCCCGACGGTCCGAGGAACCCTTCATAAGCGCCGCTGGGGGCCAGATGTAGGCCTCCAGGGGACAGTAATCTTTCTTTGTTGGGCGGCCGACGATATCATGTGGGAGAGGTGGGTCCGGACG
This sequence comes from Clostridiales bacterium, assembly GCA_003541445.1. Lineage (GTDB taxonomy): Bacteria > Bacillota > Sulfobacillia > UBA995 > UBA9673 > UBA9673. The sequence goes on from DPMO01000166.1 coordinate 11,445, forward strand.
ATGCGGAAGGTCCTGAGGGTGAGAGCCCTAGACGGGTATCGCCTGGAACTGGTATTTGACGATGGCGTGCGTGGAACGGCGAACCTTGCCGACCTGGCGGGCAAGGGGGTGTTCGCTCTGTGGAATGACCACCGCGCCTTCGAACAGGTCCAAATCGGCCCTTCCGGCGAGCTCACCTGGGATGGCAAAGTTGACCTCTGCCCTGACTCCCTTTACCTCAGGGTGACAGGCAAAGAGGCCAAGGACATCTTCCCCGCGCTGCGCCAGGAGTCTGCCCATGCCTGCATCGTCATCAAGATGTTCTTCGGGACTCGTGATTGAGTGGGCCACACTCCATCGGCAGGAACTCCTTGCTGATTGGGAGAGGGCACGGGCACACCAGGAACTGCACAAGATCCCACCTCTCGAATAGAAGAGCCAGTCGTCCGTTCCTGATGGCGGAAATGGCCTACTGGCATCCGCCGGAGATTATGGCCGCTGAGCCCATGTGTTAGGCGGAACTAGATTGACCCGGGAGCATGAGAGCCTTACGACTACCCGTTTGAAACTGCGGCGCCCGACAGTGGATGATGCCGAGGCCGTCTTCTATGGATACGCCCAGGACCGGGAAGTGACACGATTCCTGGTCTGGCGGCCGGCCCGTGACCTTGACGAGACCCGGAGGTTCCTCGGAAGCTGTCTGGAAGGTTGGGCCTCCGGGAAAGAGCTCACCTGGGCCATTACGTTATCCACCTCGGGCGATCTGATTGGCATGGTCGCCTGTCGCCCGCGTGGTCACATGGCGGATCTGGGGTATGTGCTGGCCAGGTCTTACTGGGGAAAGGGGTACATGACAGAGGCACTGTCGGCGGTGGTTGACTGGCTGTTCTCGCGCCCGGAGTTGTACCGGGTTTGGGCTGTCTGCGATACCGCGAACGTAGCCTCGGCTCGTGTGATGGAAAAGGTCGGGATGACCTGCGAGGGCATCCTGAGGCGATGGAACGTTCACCCGAACGTGTCCTCTGAGCCTAGAGACTGCTATGTCTACGCGAGAGTCCGCTAATAGGCGCCGGCCCAACAAGCGGCTTCAGCGGACGCCGAGCAGGCCGGGTATCTCGGCCGAGGCTGAACGGCGGCGCCGCCGAGCCGCTAGGTGTTAGGCGACTTCAATCCAGCAACTGAAGACTTTTCGGGAGGGAGACTAATGAACATTGGTGCACCAAACAGCCGGTCGGACGAAAAATGCGATATAACCAGCCGGGTTAGCTGGGGACGACTGCTGATGGCCGCAATCATCATGTTGGTTCTGCCCGCAGTGATTTTGTTCGGTTCTTCGGGACGTCTTAATTGGGGGATGGCCTGGGTTTATATTGGCATGACGACTGCCTTTACTATTGGTAGCAGGATTATTATGTTTCGGAAGAACCCGGCCTTGATAGCCGAACGTGCCCAGTTCTTAGATAAAAGGGACGCTAAGCCGTGGGATAAAACGCTCATGCCTCTCGTGGCTATTATTGGCCCAACAGTCATGTTAATCGTGGCTGGACTTGATGAGCGCTTCGGGTGGTCACCGAACCTTCCGCTCGCGCTCCAAGTCGCCGCGCTGGTTATTACAGCACTAGGCTACCTTCTGGGCGTGTGGGCAATAGTGGTGAACAAATTCTTCTCGGCTGTTGTCCGCATCCAGCGAGAACGGGGGCACACCGTGGTCACATCAGGTCCTTATCGTTACGTGCGTCATCCGGGTTATGCTGGTGGAATAGTGGCTAACTTTGCCATGCCACTTATGCTTGACTCGCTTTGGGCGCTTGTACCAGCGGTGCTTGTAAACTGCCTCTTGATTGTCCGCACCGCGCTGGAAGACAGGACCTTACAGGAAGAATTAGAAGGCTACCGTGATTATGCAGGGCGGGTACTTTATCGTTTGCTACCGGGAGTATGGTGATAGAGTCGGTGTTTCCATCTTGTCACGCCGCCTGACAAGTTTCCCGACCCGCGCGGCCGCTGAACCGCGGGTCGTTGGCCACGGCTCAATCGGAGTGGTCGCGTTGAGACCGGAGAGGTACTTTGAACTGGAAGACATGTTGAACTGCATTGAGCGCATTCGGCGATACACGGAGGAGTTGGTAGACAAGGTGGTGGGCGGACCGGGGATCGAACCCGGGACCTCTTGAATGTGAGTCAAGCGCTCTCCCGCTGAGCTATCCGCCCACCAATGATGGTGACCCCACCGGGAATCGAACCCGGATTGCCACCTTGAAAGGGTGGTGTCCTAGCCGTTAGACCATGGGGCCCTCTTGCTGTCAAGTGGTGCGCCCGGCAGGATTCGAACCTGCGGCCCGCCGGTTATGAGCCGGCTGCTCCACCGCTGAGCTACGGGCGCACGCACTTCACATTATAACACGTCGTCAAATCACGCAATACCTGATGCCCCGCGACCGGCGCCTCTACTCCTGCCACTTCTCGTAGCAGACCAGCTCCTCGAGCGACTTCCGCGGCCGCAGGCGGCCCTTGTCGGCTGGGATGCCGACGGTCAGGAGCATGACGACCTTGACGTTCTCGGGCACCCCGACGACGGGCTTGACGGCCTCCTCGTCGAAGGCCCCGATCCAGCACGTCCCTAGCCCCTCCGCGTAGGCGGCCAGGGTCATATGGTCGATGGCGATGGCCACGTCCTCCGCGTGCCACCGGCGCTCGGGGTTCGTGGCACAGGCGACGATGACCGCCCCGGCCTCACCGACGAAGGCCTGCTGAGAGGCAGCCTCGGCCAGGCGCTTCTTCGTCTCCTCGTTCGTGACGACGATGAACCTGTACTCCTGCCTGTTGCCGGCCGACGGAGCCTTTTGCGCCGCCTCGAGGACCCGCCTCAGTTTCTCCTCCGGGACAGGCATCGGCACGTAGCTCCGGATGCTTCGCCTGCCGGCGATGGCCTCGAATACGTCCACGCGTGAACCTCTCCCTTCCAGAAGCGTTCGAATCTCTCTATCAGCCAGCCCAACATCGGTCTCCTAGTATGATAGCAGAATTCATGACAACAGCCGGACCGAGAACTCACGTCTGCTTCGCTCCGGGAGGCCGCGAACCCTTCCCGCCGCCCCCGTAGACCGCCCTCAACTCCGGCCACCACCGCACGAGACGCTCCTTGAGGGTGACCTCGTAGCCGCTCTCCGACGGCCTGTAGTACCTCCCCCGCACCCTTCCCTCAGGAAGATACGGCTGTCTCACGTGGTGGCCAGGGTGGTCGTGCGGGTACAGGTACTTCCGCGCCGGCCGCCCTCCGGCGTCCCTCCCACTCCGCAGATGGGGCGGGACCGCGCCTCCGGCCTCGTTCTTCACGTCCTCGAGGGCCGTCTCGATGCCCATGTAGGCGGAGTTGCTCTTCGGCGCCGTGGCCACATACAGGGCGGCCTGGGCCAGCGGCAGCCGCCCTTCCGGCAGGCCGACGAGTTCGACGGCCTGGGCCGCCGAGACGGCCACGGTCAGGGCCCGCGGGTCGGCGTTCCCCACGTCCTCGGCCGCGCAGATGACGATGCGCCGGGCGATGAAGCGCGGGTCCTCGCCGGCGTAGAGCATCCGGGCGAGCCAGTAGAGGGTGGCGTCCGGGTCCGAGCCGCGCATGCTCTTGATGAAGGCCGAGACGGTGTCGTAGTGCCCGTCGCCGGCGCGGTCGTAGGCCAGGGCCCGCCTCTGCACGGCCTCGACCACGGTCTCGAGGCCGATGAGGCGCCGTCCCGTCGCCGGGTCGGGGGTCGTGGCCCGGGCGGCCAGCTCGAGGGCGCTCAGAGCCGAACGGGCGTCGCCGTCGGCCACCCGCACGAGGTGTTCGAGGGCCTCGGGAGTGAGTTCGACCTTCATCCGGCCCAGCCCCCGCTCCTCGTCGGCCAGGGCCCGCCGGACCAAGGTGATCATGTCCCCCGGACCGAGCGGCTCGAGCCTGTAGACCCGGCAACGCGAGACCAGGGCCGAGTTCACCGTGTAGTAGGGGTTCTCCGTTGTCGCCCCGATGAGGATGACCGTTCCGTCCTCGACCGCCGGCAGGAGCGCGTCCTGCTGGGCCCTGTTGAACCGGTGGATCTCGTCGATGAAGACGATGGTCCGCCTCCGGTAGTGTGTCAGGCGGTGCCGGGCGTCCTCGATGAGCCTGCGGACGTCCCCCACTCCCGCCGAGACGGCGCTGAGCCTTTCGAAGTGGGCCTTCGTGTGGTTGGCGATGAGCCGGGCCAAGGTGGTCTTCCCCGTGCCCGCCGGCCCGGTGAAGATGAGGGAGGGCACGGCGTCGCTCTCGATGGCCCTCCGGAGGAGCGTCCCCGACCCGACGATGTGCTCCTGACCGACGAGCTCCTCGAACGAGCGTGGGCGCATCCTGGCCGCGAGCGGCATCTCCTTCCGGACCCGCTCCCGGCTGGCCTGCTCGAAGAGGTTCTCGTCAGCCGGGCCTCGCTCGTCCACCGGAAACCACCTCCCGGCGGCGGCCTCGCTCCGTGGGCTCCGATCGGAGCGCGACATGCGCGAACGCATGTTCGCCCTTAACGATACTCTTCGACGCCCGGCGAGCATTGTCCTCTCGCCGCAAGGCTCTGTGCTCTCCCGCCGTGGCACGACCAGGTCGGTCTCACCGGGGGGCCTTCAGCGAGAGGCCGGAGCGCACGATGCTGGCCTTGACTGAAACGCGGATCTCGGCCGAGGCGAGGGCGTCGGGCCAGGAGCCCTCGTACCTCTTCCACAGCTCGGGCTGGCGGGCGCAGAGGGTGAAGCCGAAGCCGAAGGGGTCGGCTCGAAGGGATTGCGCCGTGCGGAAGGCCGCGGCGATATCGGCGGCCAGGACGCTCTCGAGCCTCCTCCCCACGTCCTCGAGGGTGGCGCCGACGGTGACGTCCGGTCCCCGGGGCTCTTCGCTCAGAGCCGCACGGCACTCCAGGCTGACCGTGAGCACGAGGCGGTCCCCTTCCTCGTGGGCCTTGACCTTCGAGCCGACCCCGAGGACCTCCACGGTCGAGTCCTGCCCGGACCCGGGAGGCCCGGGAATGACGACCGTCGCCCTTCGGCCCGCGCCCGCCACCCAAAGGGTGGCCCGGGTCTCCTCTTCGTCCATCCAGCCGACCAGCCTGTCGCCCTTGAACACCGCGCTACCCCTTACGTCGAACCGACGCGGTTCCTGTTCCTTCTCGGTAGCCGGCTCCTGGGCCTCGGGAGGCCGGGCCTCCATCTCCAGGAAGCCCGCCTGGGCGGTCCTGGATACGACAGCGGCCGCCGCCACGAGCGGGTCCTTGCCGGGGGTGGTGAGGTCGCGGAGGAACCGGTGCAGGCTCGTGTCCGGGGCCAGGGTCGTGGCCGACTGGAGCTCGAGGGTGTTGTCCAGGGCCGCCGCCGGCAGTTTCTCCAGTTCGCTCTCGGCGGCCAGGAGGTCGGCCGCACGGCCCCGCGCCACGAGGACCCTCGTCCGGGGGCGCGGCTCGCGCTGTCGGAAGAACCAGTCCATGACGTCAGCGAGTCCCGCCCTGGCCAACTCCTCCCCGACCACCAGGACCCTGGCGTGCCCCCAGAACGGCCTCCTGCCGGCCACCTGGGCGAGAGCCCGCGTGGCGCCAGCGACGGTGGTCCCGGTGCTCGAGACCAGGCTGACCGCACGGGGGCTGCCTATCCCACCCTGCCCTGGAGCCTTGACCAGGGCGGGCTTGACGATCTGGGTGACCAGGAGGAGGCTCCCGTCAGGCTGGAGGTCGAGCCCGATGCCGGCGACGATGGCCAGGCGCTCGATCTCGTGCCGGTCCCAGCAGCCGGCGAGCAGGGTCGCCGCCAGGACCACCGCGAGCGCGAGGGCGGCCGCCCGGACCGCGCCC